>JAEVHO010000001.1 GCA_016802835.1 Micromonospora sp. ATA32
CGGCGAGGGCGCGGACCGCGGCGACGCCGAGCGGCGCCGGCCCGTCCAGCCGGTCGGCCCCGGGCAACCAACGGGGAAACATCGTGATGGCCGCGGCGTCCAATTCGTCGAGGATGTTGACGACCAGATCGGACATCGGGGCACCGGCGGCCGGTCGGTAGCGGACGACGACCGGCGCCGCTGCCGGCGGCGGGTCGAGGGCGACCCAGAGCAGTTCCGGGTCGACGTCCGACAGGTGACTGACCTGGTGTCGCGGCGGAACGGCCCACCAACGCAGCGGAAGGTCCGGATCGGTCGCCATGGCCGATGACGGTACCGAGCGATGCCGGTCACCGCCTCGGCGTTGTGGCTGGCCGGGAAGAGCGACCGCACCGGCGGGTAGTTCGCGCTGTCGCGGGGCGAAGTCTCACGCCGTGCGATCAGGCCTTGCCTGGCAGCGACGGGGCGGCGGCTGGCGGCCCGCCGGCCGTACAGTGTGCGCACCATTCGATCAAGGAGGGTGCTGTGACCGAGCCGCCACCGGCACCGGGTTCCCCGAAAGACGCTGTCGCGCCCGAGACCGCGGGCGGCGAGGGAACACCCTACCTGCTCGTCATGCCCGCCACCGACGGGGGCGCCGCCCACCGTGGAGTGGCCCGGGACGGACGGGGGGGCCCGCGTGGGCCATCCCGGTCACCATCCCGGCCGGCACCCGCGGGTACGCCGTGTTCGTCCCGATGCTGCCGTCCGCCGCGACGGCGCGCCGGTGCAGGCGGGCCCGGCAGCGGCACCAGCAGCGGCGGTCGAGGCGAAGCCGCCGACGGCCGAGCAGCCCCCGGCGGCCCAACCCCGGCCCGACAGCACGTCGGGCGGCCGTGACGCCCCCGGTCAGCACGGCGCCCGAGGCCCCCGTCGCGGCAGCCGCGCCAACCGCCGCCCCGGCACCCACCAGCACGCCGCCGCCCGTCACCTCCACACCGACGGGACGGCACCAACCCTGGTGGCAGGAGCCGGTGCCCCCGGCGCAGCACCGCGGCTACCAGCCCCGACCGGTCCCGCCGTCGTTCCTGCAGACGCGGTGGGCCGGGACCGGCGCCGACGCGGGGTCGGGCCGTGCGGCCGCGGTCCTCGCGGGTGCGCTGGGGCTGGCGTTCTTCGTCCCGCTCAGCCGCACCGGCATCGGGTGGTTCCTCGGCTGGCTCGCCCTGACCGCCGGCGTGGTCGTCGCGGTCCGGCGGACCACCGCCGAGTTGCCCCGGGTCGAACGGCTGACCCGCGCCGGCTGGGCGGGGGCGGCGCTGGCGCTGCTCGCCGTGCTGGCCTTCCGCAACGCCTGGTGGCTGGTGACGTTCTGCGTCCTCGGCGCGCTCGGTTGCGCGGCGCTGGCGATCGTGGGCGGCCGGCTCGTCCGCTCGATCCTGTTCAGCATCGTGGCGGCGCCGTTCGCGGCGTTCCGGGGGCTGCCGTGGGTACGCCGCCACGTCCAGGCCCCCGCGGATCCGGGACTGGTCCGGCGGATCGTCGGGTCGGTCGCGGCCACCGTGGCCGTGCTGATCGTCTTCGGCGCGCTCCTCTCGTCGGCCGACGTCGCCTTCTCCGTGGTCCTCGGCAAGCTCGTGCCGGAGGTCAACGTCAGCACGGTGTTCCGGTGGATCTTCCTCGCGGCCGTGGGTGGGCTGACCGCCGTCGCCGCCGTCTACACGCTGGCCGCCCCGCCGGACCTGTCCACCGTAGACAAGCCGAGCATGCGTCGGCTCGGCGTCGTGGAGTGGGCGCCGGCGATCGCCGCGTTGACGCTGCTCTTCGGCGGGTTCGTCGCGGTGCAGTTCACCGTGCTCTTCGGCGGCCAGACGCACGTGCTGCGCACCGCGGGTCTCAGCTACGCCGAGTACGCGCGCAGCGGCTTCTGGCAGCTGCTCACCGTCACGCTGCTGACCGTGGCGGTGCTGGGCGGCGTGACCCGCTGGGCCCGGCGCGACCGGCCGGTCGAGCGCAACCTGCTGCGGGCGTTACTGGGCCTGATCAGCGTGCTCAGCATCGTCATCGTGATCTCGGCGCTGTCCCGGATGTACACCTACCAGAAGGTCTACAGCTTCACCGGTGAGCGGATCTTCGTGATGGCGTTCGAGCTGCTGCTCGGCGCCGTCTTCCTGATGATCCTGGCGGCGGGGATCCGGTGGCGCGGGACCTGGATCCCCACCCTGACCGTGGGGCTCGCCGTGGTCATGCTGCTGAGCCTGGCCGTGCTGAACCCGGAGGACTACGCGGCCCACCGCAACATCACCCGGTACAAGCAGACCGGCAAGATCGATGCCTGGTACCTGCGGGCGCTCTCCGCCGACGCGACGCCGGCGCTGGCCGGCCTGCCCGATCCGGTCCGCCGCTGCACGCTCAGCTGGATCGCCGACGACCTCGCCGAGCCAGATCCCTGGTACGCCTGGAACCTGGGGCGGGTGCGGGCGCGCAAGGCGCTCGACCGGAGCGGCCAGGGCGCGGTCGGCGGTCCTCAGGACTGCAAGGCGGCCGACCAGTTCGACCTGCCGAAGACCCGGCAGCCACGCTGACCGACCCCGACGCCCGATCCGGCAGCCTGCCGTCGGTCAACTCACCCGCGCGCCGGCCCGGCGCCGACGGACCAGTCGGGCGCCGACACTCACCACAAGGGTCCCAACGGCCGTCCCGACCAGGACCAGGGCCGCGCCCACCGCCCAGAGCCCGGTGTCGTCGGTCGACGCGGCGTGCCGCGCCCAGGCGATGGTGAAGGCGGCTGTCATCACCGGCGCGACCAGCCACGGGCTGAGCCACCAGCCGGCGACGGCGGCGACCAGGGCCAGGGTGAGCACGCAGCCGACGACCTGCCACGCCGCGTACGGGCCGCTGGTCGCGCCGGTCTCCGGGTTGACGGCGTACCCGGTCTCCCAGCCCAGCCAGGCCCACCAGACCCCGACCGTCACCGCCGCGAGGATCAGGCCACCGAGCAAACCACGCGTCCGCGTCGTCATGTCCACGGCTTCATCTTTCCCGACCCGGTCGTACGGTGGAATGAGCATCCGTACCCAAGATCGTCGCGCAGGTGCGCCATTCCGCGGATGGCGACCACAGCGGTCCCGGCGGCCGGGGAAGACCCCTGGGCCCGGCGCTGGCCCGCCGGTAGATTCATTGCCCATGACCTATTCGGACGAGCAGGGTCGCCCGGAACCTCCCGTCGCGGGCGACGAGACCGCCACCCTCCTGGGCTCCCTGGAGCGCCAGCGCGCGTACCTGGCGTGGAAGTGCGGGGGACTGGACGCGGCCGGCCTGCAGGCGACGGTCGGCGCGTCGTCCGTGACCCTGGGCGGGCTGCTGAAGCACCTGGCCGCCGTCGAGGACCACCACTTCTTCCGGAAGCTGCTCGGGCGGGAGCCGGGCCCCCCGTGGGACAAGGTGGACTGGGACGCCGACCCCGACTGGGAGTGGCACTCGGCCGCCGAGGACACCCCCGAGCAGCTCCTGACGCTGTGGCAGGACGCCGTGGCCCGCTCCCGTTCCGTGGTCACCGAGGCGCTGGCCGACGGCGGCCTGGATCAGCTGGGCCGGTTCACCTCGCCCGATGGTCGGTCACCCAGCCTGCGGCGTCTCCTGATCGACCTGATCGAGGAGTACGCGCGGCACGTCGGCCATGCCGACCTCATCCGGGAGTCGGTGGACGGACTCGTCGGGGAGGACCCGCCGGGCTGACGGCGGTGCGCCATCCTCGGGTGCCTGCCCGCGGGGTTACGTTGAGGGCATGACCGAGCGGATCACGGCGCGGCAGTTCCACGAGGCCGCCGGCGTCGAGGACTGGCGGGTGCTGTTCGAGGGTGCCTGCGCGCACTTTCGCACCGGGTCGTTCGCGGTGGGCGTCGCACTGGTGGACGCGATCGGCAGGCTGGCCGACGCCGCGAACCATCACCCCGATGTCGACCTGCGGTACGGCGGCGTGACGGTACGTCTGCGGACGCACGACGTCGACGGGCTTAGCGAGCGCGACGTGACGCTGGCCCGGCAGATCTCCGCAGCAGCGCGCGAGCTTGGCGTCCCCGCCGATCCGGCCGCCGTACAGACGGTCCACGTCGCCATCGACAGGCTCGTCGGCCCCGCGGTGCAGCCGTTCTGGCGCGCCCTGCTCGGATACCGGGAGCAGGGAGCCGAGGACCTGGTCGACCCGCACGGCCGCGGGCCGTCGCTCGGGTTCCAGCAGATGGACGCACCGCGCCCGCAGCGCAATCGCATCCACGTCGACGTCTCCGTGCCACACGACCAGGCCGAAGCGCGGGTCGCGGCGGCGATCGCCGCTGGCGGCCACCTCGTGACCGACCAGAACGCGCCGGCGTGGTGGGTGCTGGCCGACGCCGAAGGCAACGAGGCCTGCGTGGCCACCTGGATGGGCCGCGACTGACCGAACCGCTCCCCTGCGACCGTCCGCCTCGGCCAGGTCTGCGAGCAGTGCGGACGGACCGGATGGGTGTCCCGTCACGGGACGTGCTTGACAGCGCGTCCCACCAGATGCTTGAGATGATCGCGTGGTCAGCACAACTGCGGATGTCCGACAGCGGGCTATAGCCACGCCGGCGCTTGATCGGCCCTCGGTCGGCGCCCGTGGGGATACCTTCTCAGTCATGAGCTTCAACGTCACTGCAGACGCGTATGACCGGTTCATGGGTCGATTCTCTGAGCCGTTGGCAGCCCGGTTCGCGGAACTGGCCGAGGTGCAGGCGGGCCAGCGGGCGCTGGACGTCGGGTGCGGACCGGGAGGACTGACCGCACAGCTGGTGGACCGCCTGGGCGCAGACGCCGTCTCGGCGGTCGACCCATCCGCCCCGTTCGTGGCGGCCGTCCGCGCGCGCCTGCCCGGGGTCGACGTGCGCTCCGCCGTGGCTGAACGCCTTCCCTTTCCTGACGACAGCTTCGACCTCGCCCTTGCCCAGCTGGTCGTGCACTTCATGGCCGATCCGGTGTCCGGGCTGTCAGAGATGGCCCGGGTCACCCGTCCCGGCGGCCTGGTCGCCGCCTGCGTGTGGGATCACGCCGGAGGCAGCGGTCCGCTCGCCACGTTCTGGCGGGCCGTGCACGACGTCGATCCACATGTGCGCGACGAGTCGGAGCTGGCCGGGGCTCGCGACGGTCACCTGGCCGAGCTTTGCGAAGCAGCACGCTTGAAGGACATCGAGCCCATCTCGCTGACCGTCACCGGCCGGTTCGCCACCTTCGACGACTGGTGGGAGCCGTTCACCCTCGGCGTCGGGCCGGCCGGTGCCTATGTCGCGCGGCTGGACGAGGCGCAGCGCGATGGGCTGCGCAGCCGGTGTCTGCAGCTCCTGCCACCGTCACCGTTCGAGATCGCTGCCTCAGCCTGGTGCGTGCGGGCTCGCGCCTGACCGCGGTCCAGCGCGGGTCGCTTACTCCCAGCCTCTTGTGTCACCGCCGTTCAGTCACCGGCGCAACCGCACCACCTGGGCATGAGAGTGCGAGCAGGGCGCCGCTGCGGGTCTCTGTGATTCGACCGTCACGCGACGCAGAACTCGTTGCCTTCCGGGTCAAGCATCACCACATGGCCAAGGTGCTCACCGTAGGACACCTCGCGGACAGTTGTGGCCCCAGCGGTGACCAGTTCGGCAGCCTTCGCACGGATGAGCTGCTCGCGCTCGGCCATGTCCCATGGCGGCTCGCCTACCACGCGGATGTCGATGTGCATGTCGTCGTAACCCGGCTCAGCCACATACCCGAGCGCGATCGCCCAGAACGCGGCAATCCCATGCGGGTCGGCCGCGTCGCAGCCGAGCGTCCAATGTGTCGTCATGCCCGCGCGGTACCCCCGTGCGATGACGGTGGACGTCTACGCGGACCTGTTTGAGGCGACCTGGGCGGGGTCGCGGACCGCCTCGACCGCGCGGCGGCTCGTGCTGGTGCGAACTGTAGGCGCAGGTCCGGCTCTTGACGTGACTGGTCCAAGTCGCCGTCACTATGGCTGACCAGCGGCTTTCGTGGTGCACGGCTATGGGATTGGCAAACTGGACGTAAGTAAGATCCTGCGCGTGAACGTGTCTCGCGTCCGGCTGCTTGCCTGCCTTGTCATGCCGTTCCTGGCAGCCTGCGGCGCCGAGCCCTCCGGCCAGGTGGCGGCCGAGCCGGTGACGTACACCTGCTGTGAGGCCGGCGATGTCGACCGGCTGTACCAGCCTGGGCAGACCTTGACTGTGCACTGGACTGTCGAGTCCCCGGACCCGGGCGCGACCCCACCGCAGGTCGAGTTGACCGCACGCCTGACCGGTCCGTTCGCGACCATTGATGACCTCAAGGCCGCAGCGGAAGACACCCATGCCGTCTCGGGGCTGGCCACCTTCGCGGCCGCACCGGTTCGACCTTCCGGCACGCCCGACGAACGACCCGTCAGCACCATCGTGATTGGTCCCGAGGCCAAGCCGGGGTACTACAACCTGATCACCTCCGTCATCGGCGACGACGACACGGCGAGCGGGGCAAGCATCGTGCGGGTGGTGCCCAGGACCTGAAACCTCGGGGCTCGTGTCCTCCCTGGTCAGGCCGACCGGCTCGGTGCGCGGCACAGCCGGACGCCGGGGTCCTGGGACGGCAGGCCGGCGGGCTAGATTCTGATCCAGTAACGCCTCGCGGCGCCGAGTTCGGTGTCCCGGACATCCTCGAGGACGCCGCCGTGGTGCTCGATCGTCTTCGCCGAGGCGATGTTGTTCACTTGGCAGGTGATCAGCACTCGGTCGAGGCCGAGCACCCGCGCCTCGCCGAGCATCCGGCCCAGTGCCCAGGTGGCCAGCCCGCGCCCACGCGCGGACGGCCGGATGCCGTAGCCGACCTGGCCGCCCACCCGCAGCAGGAAGTCGTTGAGCTCGTGCCGTAGCCGGCTACAGACAGCGAGCGCCGCCTGGCGGGGCAGGATATTCGTCGATGCCGGCACGGTTGGTTCACCGCGTAGCCGGAAGAAAGAATCGAATCGTTCGGTGGTCGTCTCAGCGGCGTGAGCCGACGGAGGCGAGCACGGCGCGGGTCATGCCCGCGCTCGGCTGCAGGATCGAGTCGCGGAACCCTCGCCCCATGGCGGCGACGATCCGGTACGCGGGCAGCCCGAACATGCCTGGATCAACCAGCCAACCCCACAGACACAACCGTCCTAGCTTGTCTTGATGACTGCCGCACGTGCAGTCAGCGTGCGGCTGCTTTTGTCGCACAGCCACGGGTCGGCGGGGTGCATCCGCGGCGGTCAGACGTTGAGGGCTATCGCGGCAGGTCGGCGCGGTCGAGGGCGGCGAGGAGATTGCGGCGGCGGGAGTTGGCCGCGCGTACGGCGCGGACGTGGTCGGCGAAGTCCGCGGACGTGCCGAGCCGGTCGTGGTAGGCCCACAACTCGGTGAGCAGGCCGGCGGCGCGGTCATAGGCGTCGCGTTTGCCGGAGGCGATGACCGCGTCGATGTGATGGCGCAGCACGCCCACCGCATCGGCCGGGTGCTGTTCGGCTCGACGGCGCGCCAGTACCAGCCACAGGCCTTCGGCGCACCCGCCGTCCTGGGCCGCGCGCCACGCCGCATCGACGTCGTCCTCCCAGAGGAACACGTGCACCAGGGTGGAGTGCCCGGCCGGGGTGTACGGTCCGACTGTCGGCTTGTTCTCGTCGAGGCGGGGTTGGGCACGCAACACGGCCAGCGCCTTGTCCCGCCGTTGCGGCCACGTTCCGTCGGCCTGCGCGTGCCGGTGCAACCGCTGGTAGGCGTCCAGCGCCGGACGCGCCTCGAAGTCCCGCCAGGCCAACTCGGCGGCGTCGTGCCCGCGGCCCAACGTCGCGTACAGGTCGATGGTGAGCTGGCGCAGCTCGGCCAGGCCATGATCGACTCGACCGGTGCCGCACTCGGACAGTCCGCGCTCGGCCCATCCCACGGCTTGCTCGGGCCGACCTGCCTCGACCAGTTCGCGGCAGATCCGGGTGAACGCCCGCGCCGAGGTCAGGGTGTAGGAGAGCACGTCGACGACCGCGTCCACGCCGTCCGCCCGGGCGACACGTTCGGCGAGCTTCAGCACGCTGTAGCGATGCTCGCCCCCAGCGGTCTCGTCGGGACTCATGCGCGGTAGCCGACCCAGTTCCTCGCCGATCAGCTTGCGCAGCCGGTCGCGCCCGACACTGCCCAGCGGTTCGGCGTAGTCGCCCACTGCGTCGGCGAACACCCCCCAATCGTCGGCGACCGCCCGAGCGAACAAGCGCTCGGCCAACTTCGCCGGGTCGGGGCGCGCGGCGGTCACCGCCCGCACGTGAATCTGCACAGCCCAGCGCAGGCTTTCCTGCGCCTCCCCCTCGCCCTGGACCTTCTCCACGGCGTCGGCGAGCAGGTCGACCGCGTGCTCCGCCAGCTCCACCGTCTCGTCGGTGGCACCGTCGGTGATCAGCTTGTCGAGTAGGCCCAGTGCCCGATCCACGCCGGCGACGTAGGTCGGTGCGTCCTCCTCGTCGACGTAGTCGGCCACCCATAGCGCCCGGTCCAGTTCTTGGCGCACGTGATCCACGCCGACCCCGCCCGACGCGGCGGCCTGCAACTCCGCCCGCAGCACCGGATCGCTCCCCGCCGCCGTCACCAGCCGCTCGGCCAGCCACAACGGTGATCGGGTGACCAGGAACCCCTGAAGATCCGCATCGGTGATCCAGGTACGCGTCATGGCGACCATCCTGCATCATCCAACCACCGGCAGTGTTCTCGATGTACCCCTCTCGGGTCCGCCACCCCATCCGGGAGGAACAACCGGTTTGCCGCATGAGATCCTCGCCGGATGGGTGGAAAGAGTCGCGGCCGGGGCACGCGTAGACAAGGCACACCGGCTCGCCGATCCCCGGGCCGAGGCGGGACCCGCCAGGTGCTGCGCCTGCGCGGCCTGGGTGAGGTGTACGACGCCGTGATCGCCGGCTGCGCCGACCTGGTGAAGGCTGCCGATGCCCTGGACGCCGAACTGTGGCTGGCAGTCAACGTGTGCGCCATCCGGGCCAAGGCGTCCGACGACGATGCGTTCTCCCGGGCGATGCTCGACCTGATTGACAAGGCCGAACGCGACGGGCGACCGCAGTGTCTGGTCCTGCTGCGCGCGATGGCGGCGGTCGGCCCGCTGGGGTCGGCCGAGCAGGCTCACCAGGCGGCGCTCCGCCTTATCGACCGGCCGGATACATCCGCCGACGCGGTAGTGTTGCCGGGTTGGCTCGACGATCTTGGTGTGACCGCCGTGGTCGGCGACTGTGCCATGTGGACCGAGGTCTTCGGCGAGTTCACTCAGGTGTACTGCGAGTATGTGCACACCGTCGGGGGCAGGCGGCACGGGCTGTTGTTCACCATTGACCCGGCCTTTCGTGGGGTGCTGAAGAAGATCGACGTGGTCGTCACGCCCGGGGAGATCGACCGGGTGGCACCGGACATGGCCCGCGACGCGCGGCGTGACGGCGGACGATTCGAGCGGATCCCGCCCGCCGACGCCGCCGGGTTGCTACGGGCGGCGTTTCTCGCCTCGGCCGACGTGTCGCTGCCCCCACTGCGCACCGCGGCCCGTGACGAAGACGCATTGTACGCGCTGCTGCCCTTGGCCGTGCGCCGGGTGATGACGATGCCGGACGGCGGGTCGGCCGTGCCCACGGGCGTTCACGTCGCCGAAGCATGGCCGCCCCAGCGGCGTCATGCGTTGGCCGAGGAGTTCCTCAAGGCGCACCCCGATGAGTGGGGTGACCCCGACCTGGCACGGATGTTCGTGGCACGCATCATCGACGCCAGCGTCGACGTGCTCGGGACCCGGCCGGATCGGATCGGGCCCGCCGTTGTGGCCCGCTTGTTCGGCGAGGTGCTGCCCGCCACGTTGATCACCCCGCCCGCCCTGCTGGAGCAGGCGCAGCAGGTCGCCTACGCGTGGGTGCGGTGGCTCGCCGATTCCCGGGATCTGCCCCGCGCCGCCCGCAGGCAGGTACGCAAGGCCACGGCCGCTGTGCTCACCGCGTTCCCGGTGCTGTGCGGTGATCGACTGTTCAACCCGCTCGCGCCCTACATCGCAGATGTGTCCGGGGCCCATGCGGACGGGCCCACGTTGCAGGAGATCGTGAGCCGTCGTGCTTTCGCCGTCCCGCTGCCCGGCCATCGCGGCGACGGGATGATCGAGCTTCCCGAGCCCGCGAACGGCCTGCCCCCCGGGCGGACCCACGTCGACGGCCTCGACGCAGCCGATCCGAGTCACCGCGACGTGATCACCGCGATCGAGCAGTCCGCACACGGTACCGACACCCGCCGAATGCCCGCCTACGCCGCGGTGGTCGAGCAGCTGTGGCACGACCAACCGCCCGCCGCGTGGCAGACGGTCCGGCGACTACAGGCGGCCAGACTGCCCCGCCAGCAGATCATCGACCGGCTCGCGCGGGCCTGGCAGCGCTACGGCTCGGACGCCTCCGCCGGGCCGATACCGGGCTCCGTCACCGATCCCGGGTTCACCGAGAGTTACATTGGCGAATTGGATGCGCTTGGTGTTGCCACCCAGCGACGACGCTGACCGGCCGATCAAAGGTTGAACTCACCCCACCGCGTGCCGCCGATGAAACACCGCGCAATCGACCTGACCACTGGGAGGCCGACAGACACGACGGTCACGCTGGCACCGTTGGTTCAGGCCGCGATGAAGGACTTGAACCTACTGGTCAACCACGCCAACGGCCTGGCCGGCTCGCACGACGAAGGGCTGGCCATCCAGACGCTCACCGAGCCCGTACGCCACGGGCATCGCTTCGTGGTGGAAGACCTGTGCGCCTGGGCCGCAGCCAACGAATTCACCGGCAGCGAGGTGGGAAGAATGCGCCGAAGTCGCAGAATCCGCGCTACTCCGCGTCGGGAGCGCCGAGCTGGCTGCGGCGGCGGATGAGGTAGGCGGACTCGGCGGTGTTGCCGGCGAGTCCGATGGCGAGGTCGTAGGCCTCGCGGGCCTCCTCGCTGCGGCCCAAGCGGCGCAGCATCTCCGCGCGGGTCGCATGGAAGGCGTGATAGCCCTCGAGCGGCAGGCGGTCGACCAACGCGAGCGCTACGTCGGGTCCGTCGAGCTCGGCGACGGCGACCGCGCGGTTGAGAGCGACCACAGGCGAGGGATCGATACGCATGAGCCGGTCGTAGAGGGCGACGACCTGCGACCAGTCGGTGTTGCGTGCGTCGCGGGCGTCGGTATGGACGGCGTTGATCGCAGCGAGCAGCTGGTAACGGCCCGGGGCCGGACCGCCGGCGGCCACCGCGGCGAGGCGCTCGCGCACCAGACGGTGGCCCTCCTCGATCAGGTCGCGGTCCCAGGCGCCGCGGTCCTGCTCGTTGAGAGTGACGAGCTCGCCCGTTGCCGAGATCCGGGCGGGACGGCGGGCCTCGGTCAGCAGCATGAGCGCCAGCAGTCCCGATACCTCGCCACCCCCACCTCGGAGGTCCGGCAGCAGTTCGTGCACCAGGCGGGTGAGCCGGATCGCCTCAGTGGTGAGGTCGTGGCGGACGGGCTCCGTCTCGGCTCCGGTAGCGAGGTAGCCCTCGTTGAAAACCAGGAACAGCACGGTGAGGACGCCGCCGAGCCGCGCAGGCAGCTCTGCCGCGGTCGGGACCCGGTAAGGGATGCCGGCAGCCTTGATCTTGGCCTTCGCGCGGGTGATGCGCTGGCCCACCGTAGCTTCGTGGACCAGGAAAGCGCGAGCGATCTCGGGGACGGTCAGCCCGCCTACCATCCGGAGCGTCAGCGCGATCCGTGCCTCCGGCGAGAGCGCCGGATGGCAGCAGGTGAAGATCAGCCGGAGCCGGTCGTCGTCGATAGCGCCCAGCGGCTCGGGGGGATCGTCGTCGAACAGCAACTGAGCCTCCTGGTGCTTCTCGTCGCGGCCCGACTCCCGGCGGAGGCGATCGATAGCCTTGCGGGTGGCGGTGGTAGTGAGCCACGCGCCCGGGTTCGGGGGGGACGCCGTCGTGGGACCAACGTTCGACGGCGGTCGCGAACGCCTCGGCGGCGGCGTCCTCCGCGGCGTCGAGGTCGCCGAAGCGCCGGGCCAGGGTGGCGACCACCCGGGCCCACTCCCCGCGGTGAGCCTGGGCGATCGCCTCCGCGACGGCGAGCTCGGTCACGACTCGAGCAGCGCCTTGAAGGACTTCTCGGTCTGGAAGGGCCGCACCTCGACCTTGCCGCGGCAGGCCTTCGAGCCCTCCGCGGCGAGCCGCAGCGCGACGTCCAGGTCGTGAGCCTCGATGATCCAGAAACCGCCGATGTACTCCTTGGACTCCAGGTACGGCCCGTCCGTGAACACCGGCTCGTCGCCCTGACCGTCAACGACCGTGGCGGTGGTGGCCTGCTCCAGCCCGTCGGCGAAGACGAAGTAGCCCTCGGCCGCGAGCTTCTCGTTGAACGCCCCGGTGTCCTTGAACGCCTGGAGCATGTCCTCCTTGGTGGGGTAGTCGCCGAACTCGTTGCGCTCGGCGGGTCCGTAGACGGACAGCAGGTATCTGGGCATCTCAGAATCTCCTTGGTCGCTCAGCGCGCGAGCCACTCGTCGACGCTCGGGTCGGGCATGAACTCGCGGACCTCCTGCGCACACCGGCACGCGACTGCGATCTTGGCGGCCCACTCGATGGCGTCGGCCCGAGTGGGGACGTCGATGACCGCGAAGCCGCCGACCTGTTCCTTGGTCTCGGGGTAGGGGCCGTCGGTGACCGTCCCGTCGACGGCGACGAGCGTGGTCGTCTCATCGTCGGCGATCCCTCCGCCGAAGACGAAGGCCCTGGCGTCCTTGGCCTCCTGGATCACCGCATGGGCCGCCTTGGCCACGTCGGGCAGGTCCTCCTCGGGGAAGGTCATCCACCCCCGGTCGAACGAGATCAGGTATCGCGCCATCTCTGACTCCTTGATCCGGCGGCCACGGTGGCCGCCTCTCACCCTTGCTACGAACGGCTCCGCCTCGATCCGACACCGTCACGGACACTTCTTTCAAGGAGTTCGCGTGTGCAATCTGTCGAGCGTCGCCGATCCAAGATCATGACAGACAGCGCTGACACCGCTTGGTCGTAGTACTCCAGGGTCACGGGCACCGTCTTCGGCTCCCGCAGCCTGACCGGTGTCGTCCGACGTTTCGTGTCCATGCGATCTCAACGATCGTCGGCGCCGACAGCTATCGACGGACAGTTCTGCGGTTGGGGTGCGTCTGGGTCCGCGTCAGGGGTGCGTTTGGGAGCACGCAGGCGGTTCGCGTACTCCCACGTAAGTGGGGCGGGCGGGACTCGAACCCGCGACCGAGGGATTATGAGTCCAGCACTGCACTATGCGGTGACCTGCGGAGCAGCCGGTTTACCTGCGGGAACGCCTTACGATCATGGACGGGATCGCGCGCAATCGCACGCGACTTCACGGCATCGGTGCACCCATCGGTGCACCGGAACCGCTACCGTGCTCGGCATGGCGTCGATCGAGCAGACCTCCACCGGCTTCGCCGTGAAGTGGCGCATCGGGGGCAAGCGGAGCGGCGCCCCGCAAACCCTGTCCTTCCGCATCCCGCCCGGGCAGAAGCCCACCGCCACCCGCAAGCTCGCCGAAGCGGCCAAGCAGCTCGCCGAGTCCCGAGCCCACAACATCACCCGCGACGAGGTCCGGGCCGCCGTCATCGGCGACACTCCCTCCGCCCCGGTCGGTGTCCCCACCTTCGAGCAGTGGGTCGACACGTACCTGGAGAAGCGGGCACTCACGGGCGAGGTCCAGCCGGACACGCTCGAACGCTACGCCACGATCCTGCGCAAGCGCGCCGTGCCGTACCTCGGCGCCCGCTATGTCGTCGACGATCAGATGACACCCGACCTCATCAAGGACTGGGTGGCGTGGATGACCACCACCGGGCGCACCCCGCACGGCAAGCCGCTGCACCCGGAAACTATCCGGCGAGCGCACGCCATCCTGCACGGCTGCCTCGGCGCGGCCGTCCCTCGCTACCTCTCAGCGAACCCGGCCGCCCGGCCGGCGGGCGCCCGTAAGCACATCTCCGGGCTGCCGAAGGCGACCCCGTTCCACGGCGTCTTCCTGGAGCCGTGGGAGCTCGGCACGATCCAGGCCAACTGCTCCGAGGCGGTCCACGACCTGGTGTACGTGGACGTGCGCACCGGGCTGCGGCTCGGGGAGATCCTCGTGCTGCGGCCGGACGACGTCGTGCCTGACGGGAAACGGCCGCACATCAAGGTGACCCGCGCGTTGAAGGACAACGGCGAGATCGGGCCGCCGAAGTCGGCGAAGTCGCACCGGGACGTGACCATCTCGGAGGAGGTCGCGGAGGTGCTGGTGGCCCGCATGGCGGGGAAGCGCCGCGGTCAGCTGTTGTTCCCGGCGCCGAAGGGCGGCCTGTGGAACGAGAACAACCTGCGACAGCGGCACTGGCTGCCCGCGGTCGCCGCTTCCCAGCGGTGCGAGGAGCACCCGCCGGAGCTGCCGCCGAAGCCTGCTCGGGGTCCGCGCCGCAAGCTCAGGGTAGACGAGGTGTCAACCTGCATGTGCGCTGGCCGGGTGAAGCGGACCCCCCGGTTCCACGACCTGCGGCACACGCACGTCAGCCTGCTGGTGGAGGCGGGCTGGTCGCCCAAGCGGGTGCAACTTCGGGTGGGGCACGCCAACTACCAGATCACGATGGACATCTACGGGCACCTGTGGGAGGGCGACGACTCGGACCGCCTCGACAGTGTGGAGAAGCTGCTACTGATGGCGGCCGACGAGCGGGCCTAGCCGGCTGCGTTTCGCCTGCTTTCGGCTTGGTCGGCGGCGCGGATGGCCACGAGCTGTTCCAGTTGGGCGGCGGCTGTCGCCCGCAGCAAGGGTGATCGGTTCTCGTTGTCGCGGATGGACTTGTAGAGGGCTTCGGCGGCGGCGTACTGGGTGTCGCTGAGGCGGGGCGCTGATCGGCCCGGTGGGGCTTCCTCTGGGTTGTGCCCGTTGAGGATGGCGGCGATACTGCCCGGCCTCCAGCCGAGTGCGCGCTCGATGCTGCCGTAGGTGTAGTCCTCTGTGTCGCGTTCCCCGCGTTCGACGGCGCTCCACGTGTTGCGGTTGATGCCGGCTGCGCGCGCCGCGGTGCTGATGCTCATGCGCAGCTCCGTGCGGCGTGCCTTGATCTTCTCTCCGAGCATGCGGCGGTCTCGCTCCCCAGCAGTAACCACACATCGACTCTCGCACGTTTAAAGCTGCTACAAGTAGCCACGGGTTGCCCGATCGACCACCATGCGTCATCTTCGTGCATCTTTTGGCAGGTGGCAAACCTCGTGTTGCTACAAGCTGCTTAAAGCTGCTACTTTGATGGCATGGCTCACCAACACGCGAGCCCCGAGATCGACGGTCATCGCATCCGGGAGCTGCGCAAACAGTCCGGGCTCTCCGTCACCGCCCTCGCCGCCCGCATCGGCATCACTCCCCAGTACCTCAGCCAGATCGAGCGCGGCCACCGCCCCACGGTCAGCCCCAGCACCTTCAACAGGATCGTCGACGCGATGGGCGTGGAGAACCACACGACCCTGCGGCGCGCCACCGAACTGGCGGACGTCGCATGACCGCCCCCCAACCGTCCGCGGACTTCGCCGACTACCTGGTCATCCCCATCGCCGAGGTCGTCAAGCGCACCCCCTGGTCCGAGCGGTCCCTGCTCGAAGACTGCCGTGCCGGCGTGATCGACCACATCAACCGCAAGGGAACCATCGGCTTCACCCACGAGCAGCTCGACGCGCTGCTGGCCCGCTACACCCGCAAGGGCGCCGGTGAGGAGCCGTCGGCGGCGGAGCGGGAGGAAGACGAACTCGCCCAGGCGCGTGCCTACAACGCGCAGATGCAGGCTCGCGGCGGAAGGCGGGCGGCATGACCCGCCGCACCCTGCGCATCGCGGCCGTCGTGGACTACTGGCAGACCGCCGCACCGGCGGTCTTCCCGAACCTGCACTCCGCTGCGATCGGGTGGGGGGAGCCGTTCTGTTTCCGCTGCGGGTGGCTCGCCCCCGTACCGGCGGACTGCGACGACGACCTGTGGGTCGTCGCGCGGAGCTGGCTGGAGCTGGCGCACCTGCACAACCACGCGGCCGGCGGATCTGGCGACCCGTCGAATGTCGTGCCGCTCTGCGCCCTGTGCCACCGGGCGATGCCGCCGTCGATGAACGGCAACGACCGGGCGATCGCCTGGGTCAACGCCCTGGGGCTGGTCGGCTGCGACCCGTGGTGGCAGTTGGCGACCGATGCGGGGTGGGGCGGTGACGAGTTCCGGCCCTACCCGGGTTGGGACGAGTTCTTCGCCTACCAACTGCACGTCCAGGAGGTCGTGCGGCGTCGCGCCCGCGCCACCGCCTCCTCTACTGGCTGACCCTTCCGGCGCCGATCCGGCCCCGGAAACGACCAGCGCTCCGCATCCCGGCAAGGACGTAGCGGAGCGCCAGACAGAAAGAAGGTACCCGATGAGCGGGACCACCAACCTCATCGACCTGAGCTGCAGCACCGGCGACGGCGGGCCGCAGATGCCCCAGCCGACGCCGGACAACCCGTTCCCCGCCCCGTGGCCGGGCGGCCCGACGTACGACGAGTTCCACCTACTCGGTGAGGTGGTGGCCCGCTTCGAGTTGCAGGGCCAGCTGCCGCCGGAGTCGGTGCCGAAGGACATCGAGGGCGCCGTGGCGGCGTGCCGTCAACTGCTGCGGGCGCTCGGCATGCGGCCGGTGTCGGCGGTGGCGGCGTGAGCGCGCCGACGCTGCCCGCAGAGCGGCTGCTGCCGTCTCCGACAGACCCGGCGTGGTCCGACCCGTCCACAGTCACCGCGATCACCTACTGGTCCGACACAGTCAACCCCGCCGCGCACACGCTGGCGCACCCGCAGCCGGTGCAGGGCTGCCCGGGATGCCCGCCGGCCGCCGCGTGCGGCTGGTGCGGCCTGCCGCCGGGGCTGTGCGCCGACCTGGCGGGGCACCGCCGGGTGGCGACCTCCGGCGAGGCGTCGCTGCTTGTCGGGGTGTCGCGGTGAGCGCGAACTGGCGTGACCAGGTGCCGTCCTGGACGGAGACGGAGCAGCGCGCCACCGACGAGGGTGAGGCGCAGCGTGACCGAGTCCTGGACGTGCTGCTGCTCGTGACCGTCGTCGTGCTGCTGCTGACCGGCGCGATCGCAGTCCTGCGCGGTGATCTGTCGTGATCACTCTCTTCGTCGAGCTGTCCTGCGACGAGCAGGACTGCGACCTCGCCTACCCGCCGGCCGTCACCGAGGTGACCGACATCCGGGCGTCCCGCGCCGGCGCGAAGGCCGCCGGCTGGACCCGCCGGGACGGCAAGGACTACTGCCCCAAGCACAGCAGCAATGAGCAGACCGCGCTGGTCGCCGTCGTGGAGGGTCTTGCGGCGAAGGGCCGCACCGACAGCGAGATCGCCGACGGGCTGGAGTGGCCGCGCTGGAAGGTGCAGCAGTTCCGGGCGCGGCACGGCATCAGGGCCGGTGTCACCCCCGGCCGCCGGCCGAACGTGCGCCGTCAGCCTCGGCAGGAAGGGCAGCCGTCGTGACGTCCTACCTCGACTTCCTCACCGCCAAGACGCCCGTCGCCGCGACCACCGGACTGCACGTCGACCCCGGCGAGGTCCACCCGATCCTCAAACCGCACCAGCGGGACATCGTCACCTGGGCGGTACGCGGCGGCCGGCGGGCGATCTTCGCCGCGTTCGGCCTCGGCAAGTCCGTCATCCAGTTGGAGATCCTGCGCCTGGTCCTGTCCCGCACCGGCGGCCGGGCGCTGATCGTGTGCCCGCTGGGGGTGCGGCAGGAGTTCGTCCGCGACGCGGCGATGCTCGGTCTCACCGTCACGTTCACCCGCACCTCGGGCGGGGTGGACGGGCCGGGGATCTACCTCACCAACTACGAGTCGGTGCGGGACGGGAAGCTCGACCCGAACCTCTTCAACGCGGTCAGCCTCGACGAGGCGTCGATCCTGCGCAGCTTCGGCAGCAAGACCTACCAGACGTTCCTGCCGCTGTTCGACGGCGTGAAGTACCGCTTCGCCGCCACGGCTACGCCGAGCCCGAACCGGTACAAGGAGCTCATCCACTACGCCGGGTTCCTCGGCGTGATGGACACCGGAAATGCGCTCACCAGGTTCTTCCAGCGGGACTCCACAAAGGCCAACAACCTCACCCTGTACCCGCACAAGGAGCGCGAGTTCTGGCTGTGGCTGAACACGTGGGCGGTGTTCCTGCAGCGCCCGTCCGATGTCTGTGGATGTGGTTGCCATGCCGCGTCCTAGGCCCGTTGATGGCAAACGGTGTGCCGGCTGCGAGATCCTCAAGAAGCCGGACGAGTTCTACCAGGGCGAGAAGTATGACGGCGGCCTGTCAAACCGGTGCAAGGAGTGCAGTCGCGCCGACCTTCGTGCGCGTCGTGCTGCCAACCCCGACAAGGCTCGGGATCAGTCACGAGCGAGCTACCAGCGAAACAAGCATCGGCATACCGCCCGGGTCTCAGAGTACGGCCGGCGGCGACGTGAAGAGCTGAAGCTGACCAATCCGGCTGGACATCGGGCCAAGAAGTTCTTCGACGGCCATCGGCGGGAGATCGGACCCGACGTCACCCGCGAGTACCTTGAGCACCTTTTTCGCACCGTCACGCACTGCCAGTGCTGCGGCAAGAGATTGCGTCTGGAGTACGTCGAGCGCGAGACGCGGGGGCATCGCGCGGACGCCGATGCGCCATCGATCGATCGCGTCAACAACGACAAGGGCTACGTCCGCTCGAACATCGCCGTCATCTGCTGGGAGTGCAACTTCCGGAAGACGGACCTGACCCTGGCCGACCTGCAGATGTTCGCCAAATACATTGAGAGCTTCGGAGACTTTGATGTCGTGTGACCGCTGCCGCTGCGACGACGGGTACGACCTGCCGGAGCTGGAAGTCGTCTACCACGAGGTGGCCGTCGACCACAGCCTGGCCACCGTCGACCGGGACGGCCAGGCGCACCTGTTCCGCGGTGGCGCGCTCGGTGTCATCGACGCCGCCCGGGAGAAGCGGGACACGCTGGACGCCCGCGTCGCCAGGGCAGCCGAGATCGTCAACGCCTCCCCCGATGACCACTTCATCCTGTGGCACGACCTGGAGGACGAGCGCCGCGCCATCAAGCGGGCCCTGCCCGAGGCGGTCGAGGTGTACGGCTCTCTCGACCTTGAGGTGCGGGAGCAGCGGGTCATCGACTTCTCGGAGGGCCGTGTCCGGCTGTTGGCGACGAAGCCGGAGCTGAGCGGTAGCGGCTGCAACTTCCAGCGGCACTGCCATCGGGCGGTGTTCGTGGGGGTCGGGTTTTCCTTCAACGACTTCATTCAGGCGATCCACCGGATCCAGCGGTTCCAGCAGCCGCACCGGGTGCGCATCGACATCATCCACGCCGAGTCCGAGCGGGAGGTCGTGCGACTCCTGCGGACCAAGTGGGCGCAGCACAAGGAGCTGACCTCGAAGATGACCACTGTTATCCGTCAGCACGGCTTGGACCAGGGCAGCCTCAGCGCCGAGATGGGCCGGTCCATGGGGGTGGAGCGGGTTGAGGCGTCCGGGGACGGGTGGCTAGTCGCGAACAACGACTGCGTGATGGAGACGCAGGCGATGGACAGCGACTCGGTCGACCTGATCCTGACGTCGATCCCGTTCTCCAACCACTACGAGTACACGCCGTCGTACAACGACTTCGGCCACACCGACGACAACGACCACTTCTGGTCGCAGATGGACCACCTCACGCCGCAGCTGCTGCGGGTGCTGAGGCCGGGGCGGATCTACGCCTGCCACGTGAAGGACCGGATCCTGTTCGGCAACGTCACCGGCGCCGGCGTGCCGACGGTGTCGCCGTTCCACGCCGAGGCGATTTTCCACGCCCGCCGGCACGGCTTCGACTACCTCGGGATGATCACGGTCGTCACGGACGTGGTGCGGGAGAACAACCAGACGTACCGGCTCGGCTGGTCGGAGCAGTGCAAGGACGGCACCAAGATGGGTGTCGGCTCCCCGGAGTACATCCTGCTGTTCCGCAAGCCTCAGTCGGACCGGACGCGCAGCTACGCAGACGTGCCGGTCGTGAAGGACAAGGCCGACTACACGCGGGCCAGGTGGCAGGTGGATGCGCACGCCTTCTGGCGTCGTCCGGCGACCGGCACATCACCCCGGAGGAGCTGGCCGCGTTGCCGGCCGACCAGATGTCGCGGCTGTTCACCGAGCAGACGTTGCGGACGGTCTACGACTACGAGGCCCACATCGCAGCCGGTGAGCAGCTGGAGGCGAAGGGCGCGCTGCCGGCGACGTTCATGTCCCTCGCGCCCGGGTCGCACGACCCCGGGGTGTGGCACGACGTGAACCGGATGTTGACGCTCAACACGGAGCAGTCCCGCCGGGCCCAGCAGATGCACGTGTGTCTGGCACGGGACTCCCTGGTGCTCACCCGCGGCGGCTACAAGCCGATCCAGCAGGTACAGGCCGGAGAGCTGGTCCTGACGCACAAGGGCCGGTGGCGCCCGGTCCTCGCGGTACAGAACACGGGGGTCCGGCCGGTGGTCAACCTCCGCGCGCAGGGTGTCCCCGGCCTCGTACTCACCCCCGACCACAAGGTGTGGGCGCGCAAGACCGATTGGGCTCGGGCCCGTGACGGCGCGGAGCGCGCCGAGCCCGGTTGGGTGCCCGCGAGCGAATCCGTCGGCGGGTACGTCAACCTCAAGCTCCCGCCCGCCGAGACTCCGTCGACCGCCGACCTCCGCTACTGGTGGATCGTCGGGCGCTGGCTCGCCGATGGCCACATCGACCAGCGCGGCTGTGCCGTCATCTCCTACGGCAGGCACGAGGCGGACTCGCTGCTGCCAGCCCTTGGGGAGTTCGGCGGCAACCAGCCCCGGGACACGGGCACCTCGATGCAGATCGCGCTTCGCGACCCCGGGCACGAGCTGCGACGCACGCTCAAGGCCTGCGGCACTGGCGCGGCCGGCAAGCACCTCCCGCCGGAGGCGTACACGCTTCCGGTCGAGCAGGCCGGGGCGCTGCTGGACGGGTATCTGTCCGGCGACGGCCACCACCTGGCGTCGCGAAACCGTTGGATGGCCAGCAGCGTGTCGAAGGAGCTGCTGCTCGGCATCGCCATGCTCGCCCAGCGGGTGCACGGTGCGATCGCCAGCGTCTACGCGGGCCGGGGCGAGCGCACCGGCGTGATCCAGGGCAGGACCGTCTCGATGGCCGCGGACTGGATCCTGTGCTTCGACATCCCGGACCCGCGCCGACGTACGCGCCCGTTCGTGCTCGACGACGGCGCGTGGAAGAAGGTCCGCTCGGCTGATCCGGTCGGCGAGGTGGAGACGTGGAACCTGCGCGTCGAGGAGGACGAGAGCTACACCGCCGAGGGCTGCGTGGTGAAGAACTGCCCGCTGCAGTTCGACATCGTGGACCGGCTCATCAACCGGTACAGCAACCCGGGTGAGCTGGTGTACGACCCGTTCGGTGGCCTGTTCACCGTGCCTGTGCGGGCGCTGCGGCTGGGCCGGCGCGGTCGGGCGGCGGAGTTGAACTCCGGCTACTTCGCCGACGGGGTGCGGTATCTGCGCGCCGAGGAGGCGCGGGTGGCCATGCCGACCTTGTTCGACCTCGACGACGTCGCCGGTGAGTCGACGCCGGAGCTGGCGGCGGTGACCCGGTGACCGCGCGACCGCATACCGGCCGGTCGGCCCGCTCGCCATCCGGATCACCGTGGTGCAGCCCCTGCCGGCCATGGTGCTGGCGGCGGCCGCCCGTGGGGCGGATGTGCCGCTGCGCGTCGGGGAGCCGGAGCAGGTGCGGCATTGCGTGCCGCTCGGCAGCGGCGACTACGAGCATGCCCTGGCCCTGCTGCGCCGCCTGACCGGGTCGTCGCCGGCGATCCAGGCGGGCCGGTGGCGGGCGGCGATCGTGCCGGCCACGGGGCGGGTGGCGTCGTGACCGGCCTCGCCCGCGGCCTGGCCGTCGCCGCCCACACCCTCACCGCCTTCATCACCTGCGCAACCGCCGGCTGCGGCCGGTGGGGGCGCACCTGCCGCGGCTGCCAACCGGCGCCGCTACTCCCCCACGATCCTCCGAGCTAGGTGGTGACCGCCATGCCCACCCCATACGCCCAACTGCCCGCCGGCACCGACCGGAACATCCCCCGCGTCACCGACGCCGACATGGCCGAGGCCGCCGCCCGACACCTGGAGGCGGTCGACCGGCGGCCCTACGCCAGCCCCCTCCCGGGCCTCGTCCACCGGTCGCGAACAGCCAGCAAGGGAGGCACGCGATGACTGCCACGCACGCGACAGTGACGATCACCGTCCCCTGGTGGGCGTACGGCGCGTTCAGCGCGTCAGTCCTCGGTCTCATCGCCGCCGGCTACATGGCGGGCCGCCTCGACCGGCGTGACGCCCGGCAGGTCGCCGCGATCAACAGGGAGTTCGCCCCCACCATCAGGCGGTGGCAGGCCCTGGATGAGGCCCGCACCCGCATGGACGCGGCCGGGGAACGGGACCACGCCGACGTCGAGGGGGCGACGGCGTGGCCCATCAACCACGGTCGGCCCGCATGGGCGACAGCCCTGGAGGTGTGGGGACAGCCGCGTCTCCCGGCCGGCTACCCCCGGCCGCCGGCGCTGACCCCCGGGCCGGACCCGCGCACCGTCGGCCACGCGCCGGTCGCGGACGTGGCGCCGCTCGACTTCGGGGAGCAGGTCAGCGCGCTCAACGTCGCCCTGGGTGGCCCGATCCGGTGGGCGGCGGACTCCGAAGAGACCGGCTGGATTCCGGCGGTGCGGGCATGAGCATCCTGCTGGACTTGCTGCTCGCCGGGTCACGGATCGCCACCGTTGTCGGCGTCGCGCTGATCGCTGGCGCGGTGGCCGCGCTGGTGTGGCTGTGGACCTCAGCCCGCCGGCCCGGCCAGGAGATGAGCGTCGAGGGGGGTGAGGCGCGCGGTCGGGTGCGGGTGCCGCAGGGCTACTGGCATCCGTCGATGGGCCCGGATCGTCGGCCGGAGCCGGTCACCGAGCTGCTGCCCCGCTGCGCCGACGACCCCGACGCCACCGTCCTTGTGCGGATTCCCCGGCAGCGGGAGGCCAGCCGATGAGCCGGGCGCGCAGCACCGCCGACGTCGACCTGGTCGCCGCCGTCGTCACCCGACACGTCACCCGCCGCCGCGGTGACGAGACGTCGCCGTACAGCTGGGGCACCGCGCCGCTGGTCGCGCCCGGCCACGCCCGGGACACCGCTGCCGCCGTGCTTGGCGCGCTGGCCCGATCCGGCCGTCTGGTGACCGCCGGGCGGCTGGCCGAGTGGGGGCGCGCCGGGTGGGCGTGGGGCTGGCCGGTCGGCGCGCTGTTCGCGATGTGCGCCGAGCGGGTCACGGGCCGTGGTGGGTGACCCTGCCCGTCGGACCGGTGTCGTTCTACGGGGGCCTGCTGGTGATCGGCTGGGTGGCTCGCCGGGCTGCCGGCCCGGACGGGGGCCGTCGTGGCTAGCCCGGGAACCCGCAACGACGCCCGCCTGTGGGCGCTGCTCGTCGACCAGTTCCGGGAGGCTGGCGCCGCATACCCGGACGAGGCGCTGCGCCGTGCCCGGATCGCCGTCGCGATCGTCCGCCGCGAGCGAGCCACCACCACAGCCCGTACCTGGGCGCCGGGCGAGCCGATCCCGTACGACGTGGCCAAGGTGTACGACCTCGACGGCGACGTGTGGGTGCGGCAGTCCACCGACCCGAACAGCAGCATGCGGGACTCGTGGAAGATGCGCGGCTTCGATCCCGACCAGCACGAGTCGAGTTGCGGCGGTGTTCAGCTCACTCCGTTCCTGCTAGACGAGTGGGGTCCGCTGACGGAGGTGCGCCGTGGGTAGCAGCCACGACAGCGCGGAGCACCGCGTCCAACTCGTTGTCGAGCACTTCGACCACCAGACCCGCTACTACCCGGCCAACCGCGGCTGGCGCATCGACGCCGCCAGCCGCTGCATCGTCATCGGCCGCGACCTGCCCCGCACGTACATCCCGCTGGACAACGTCGCCGCCTTCCACATCGAGCGCGTGGCGGGCGGTGTTGCCGAGTGAGCGCCTTCGAGCGGTATGCCGTGCAGCGGATCGTCGACCAGGCCGCCGACGCCGGGGTCACCATTCCGCCCGAGCTCAACGCGTTCCTCGAATGCGGCGGCGGCTCGTATGCGGCCCGGGCGTGGGCCGACGCCCACCCCGGCGAGTACGGACTCGGCTGCTGCTGGGGCGAGGTGCACGGCGGCCCGGCGCACTGCATCTGCTGGAAGCCGATCTACGAGCAGGAGCAGCAGGCACCCCGCCCGCCGGCCGGCCCGCAGGACCTGGCGGCGCAGCCGCGCATGTGCGGCGACTGCGCGTTCCGCAAGGACAGCCCGGAGCGGGCGGACGAGTGGTCGGAGTCGGCGCTGCTGGAGCTGGCCGCCGAGGGCACGCCGTTCTGGTGTCACGAGGGGATGCGCCGCCCGGTGCGCTGGGAGCACCCGGACGGGCGGACGGTGGAGGGCAGCCCGGATGACTGGCAGCCGCCGATGGTGGCGGGTGTCCCGTACCGGCTGGATGGTTCGCCGGGGTTGCTGTGCGCGGGATGGGTTGCTCGGGCCAGCCGGGCAGCGACAGCGAGCGAGGGCGCCCGGTGAGCAGCTACTTCCCCCGCGTGCGCATGGCCACGGTCCGCTCGGTCGACTTGGATGCCGCCTTCAGTGACCTCGCCTTGGGCTTGATGCCCGGCTTGGCCGGCGGGATGTTCGCGTCGCGGGCGAGCTTGCGGACGTACGCGGCGGTGAAGGGTGACCGGTCCGCGACGACTGTCGGTGGGACGTCGGCTTTGAGCGCGGCGATGACGGCGGCGATGGCGTCTTCCTTCGCCGCCTCGTGGGCGTCCTTCGTCTGCTCGTACCGCGTCGCGGCGTCGTCGAGGGCCTTGAGCGCCTCGCTCGGATCGGTCATGGGCAGAGGTTACCGCAACCGTGTTGCGCAAGCCTAGGTGTAACCGCTACAGTAAATCGCAAGCTGAAATCGCAACAGCGGATCGGAGTTACATGTCTGCACCAAGCGCTACCGCCGCAAACCCCGCCACGGACTACTCGTGCGGCATCTGCGGCGCGACCATCGGCAAGCCCGGCTTCTGCGCCATGTGCCAGCAGGAACTCGACGACAAGGCCGCCGCCGAGTCCGCCGCGCAGACCCGCGCTCTGGCCGGCGACCCGATCGCTACCGCCCTCCGCGCCCACCTCGCCACGCTGTCCGACGCCGACCTGCGGGTCGCCGAGCATCGGGCGCAGATCCGCATCGCCAACGCCGGCCGGGGCCTCGACCGCATCAAGCGGCTGGTCGACCTCGGCACCTTGCTGCAGTCGTCGTACCTGGCCGCTCAGGACGAGCTGGAGGCGGCCCGCCTGTTCTGCGGGCTGGTGCACGAGACGCAGCAGATCAACCTCGCCAACCGCGAGCCGGCCGGGGAGTGACGACATGACCGCGACCACCGAGGTGCCCGCCCCACCACAGGCGGCCAGCACACAGCGCAGCTGCCTCGTCTGCGGCCTCCCGTCCGACGCCACCGAGTGCATCTCCTGTGTCATCGCCGCCGACGTCGCCTTCGAAAGAGCGGCCGACCGGTGAGCGCCCCGACTATCGCCGGCCCCCGGCCCGTCCTCGGCTGGGAAGCGCAGCGGCCCGAATGGCTCGCCGCCCGCCGCCACGGCCTCGGCGCATCCGACGTCGCCGCCGTCCTCGGCTTCTCCCACTACACGACCCCATGGCAGGTGTGGGCCGAGAAGACCGAACACCGCCGGCCCGAAGACCTGCCGTCCGCCGCCGCCGAGCTCGGCATCGCGCTCGAACCGTGGCTGCTCGAACAGGCCGCCGTGCTGCTCGACCAGCCGGTCGTCCGTACCGACTACCAGCTGTACGCCCACCCGCAGCACGCGTGGCGGCTGTGCTCCCCCGACGGCACCACGCTCACCGGCGCGCTCGTGCAGTGCAAAACCGGCGGCCTGGCGTCCGGCTGGGGCACCCCGCGCGGCTGGGAGGACGGCGGCACCCCGCTCGGTTACGAGCTGCAAACCCGGTGGGAGATGCACGTCATGGACCGGCCCCGGGTCGAAATCATCGCCCTGATCGCCGGTCTCGGGCTGATCCGCCGCACCGTCGTGCGGGACCTCGCCATCGAGGCGGATCTGGTCGCACAGGTGTCCGAGTGGTACGAGCGGCACGTCGTCGCCGGGGTGGAGCCGCCGCTCGGCGGCACCGACAACGAGGTGCTGTCCGTCCTGTACCCGCACACCGACGGCACCGTCGCCGAACTCGACGACACCAACGCCCTCGAACTGTGGTCGTCGTACCGCGACGCCCACGGCCGGGAGAAGGCCGCGAAGGCAGACAAGGAAGCCGCCAGCGCCGGGCTCAAGGCGCTGATGCGTGACCACCAGTACGGCCGGCTCGACGGCCGCCTCCTATGCACCTGGGGGGAGAAGCAGGGTGCCGTGGACTGGCCGCGCCTGGTCGGCGACCTGGCGGAGACCGCCGGGGCGCCCGTGCCGAACCCGGATAACTACCGCAAGCCCGCAACCCGCTCCCTTTCCGTGAAGGACATGAAATGACGATGGCAACCCGCACCGCCCAGCCGGACGCCCGCGCCGCGCTCGCCGCCCGCCGGGAGAACGGCGGCATGGCCACCAACACCCTCGCCGACCAGATCCGGGGGATGGAGAAGCAGTACCAGGCGGCGATGCCGCGGGGCGCCGAGGCGGCGCAGCTGGTGCGGGACGCGCTGACCGCGCTGCGGATGACCCCGAAGCTCGCCGAGTGTGAGCACACCTCGGTGCTCGGCGCGCTGATGACCTGCGCCCAGCTGGGGCTGCGGCCCGGTGTGCTCGGCCACGCGTGGCTGCTGCCGTTCTGGGACAACAAGACCCGCGGCAACAAGGCGCAGCTGGTCATCGGCTACCAGGGCCTGATCGAACTGGCGCATCGGTCGGGGAAGATCTCGTCGCTGATCGCCCGCACCGTCTACCGGAACGACGAGTTCGAGGTCGACTACGGCCTGGCGGACTCGCTGGTGCACCGACCGAACCTGTTCGAGGAGCGGGGCGAGGCGATCGCCTACTACGCGATCGCGAAGTTCACCACTGGCGGGCACGCGTTCATCGTGATGACGCAGAAGGAGATGATCCGCTACCGGGACCTGCACGCGAAGGCCAAGACCCGCGAGGGCAAGATCTTCGGCCCGTGGGTGGACAACTTCGAGGGCATGGCGCACAAGACGTGCATCCGCCAGCTTTCGAAGTACATGCCGAAGTCGACGGAGCTGGCGGTCGCGCTGGCCGCCGACGAGGGCGTGCGGGTGGACCTGACGCCGACCGCCGATCCGGCGGAGTCGACGGTGCACCCGGACTACATCGACAGCGAGGTGGTGGACACCCCCACGTCGGGCGCGGACGAGCCGGGTGCCGGTGAGCCGCCGCAGGGCGACGCCGATCAGCCGCAGGCAACGACCGGCGGTGGGCGCCCGTGCACGGCGAAGCAGCAGCAGGAGATCGCGATGCTGTCCGGTGAGCTGGACATGGACCGCGACGGGAAGCTCGCCTACCTGTCCGACCTCGTGGGCCGCACGGTGGCGTCGTCGAAGGAGCTGACGAACCGGGAGGCGGCGCAGGTCATCGCGAAGATGCAGGCGTTCAAGGCGCAGCAGGAGCCGTCGGCGTGAGCACCGCACTGATCGACAAGCTGTTCGACCGCATCCGGAAGACCGACGCGTGCTGGGAGTGGACCGGGACGGTCAATGGTGAGGGTTACGGCTCGTTCACCCTCTACACGCCGGGCGGCAAGGGAGAACACCGCGCGACCCACGCGGCGCATCGCCTGGTCTACACCGAGCTGGTCGGGCCAATCCCGGACGGTTTGACGCTCGACCACCTCTGCCACAACGTCGACTCGGGGTGCGCTGGCGGCAGGCAGTGTCGCCACCGCCGCTGCGTCAACCCTGAGCACCTTGAGCCGGTCGCCTTCGAGGTGAACGTGAGTCGCGGCCTCGGCCCGACAGCCGACAACGCGCGAAAGACCCGCTGCGTCAGCGGTCACGAGTTCACGCCGGAGAACACCTACGTCCGTCCGGAGGGTGGCCGGGAATGCCGCGAGTGCATCCGCACCCGCAACCGGCAGCGCAAGTCGGCACTGCGAGCCGCCGCCCAGCCCCGGATCCCGCGCTGCCGCAGGGGCCATGAGTTCACGCCCGAGAACACCATGCGCAGCGCCGGTAGGCGGCGGTGCAAGGCCTGCCGCGACGCGTGGTGGATGAAGAACCGCGACCGCCTCGCGGTCGCGGATGTCGAGAGCGGAGCGATCGCATGAGCTGGCACCTCGGGCCCCTCTGTCCGTTCGACACCGAGAGTTCGGGCGTTGACGTCGAGAACGACCGGATCGTCTCGGCGACCGTCGCCCGCATCCAGCCCGGCGAGCCGACGGCGGTGAGCTCCCACCTGATCGCTGTCGACGTCGACATCCCCCAGGCAGCCACGGACGTCCACGGGATCAGCACCGAGCACGCCCGCGCCAACGGCAAGCCCGCCGGCGAGGTCCTCGACGCGGTGGCCGCCGACCTGGCCGACGCGTTGGGGGCCGGGGTACCGGTCGTCGGTGCCAACCTGGCCTACGACTTCACCATTCTTGACCGGGAGCTGCGACGTCATCATCTGCCGACGTTGGAGGACCGGCTCTGCGGGTGGATCGCCCCGGTCATCGACGTCATGGTGATCGACAAGGCCGTCGACCGGTACCGGCCGGGCGGTCGGAAGCTGGTCGACCTGTGCGCCCACTACGGGGTGCGGATCGATGGGGCGCACGACGCCGAGTTCGACGCCCTGGCGGCGGCGCGGGTGGCGTACCGGATCGGGCAGCGGGCGCACATGCCCACCGGGCGGCTGGTGGACCTGTACCGCGACCGGCGGTACCCGTCCCGGCTGGCCGAGTCGTTCCAGTCGCTGGCCTCCATGTCCCTCGCGGAGCTGCACCCCGCCCAGGTGGGCTGGTACGCCACGCAGGCGGAAGGCCTGGCCGCGTACTGGATGAAGCAGGCAAACGAGCTGGAGCACCTCGCGGGGCGGAAGACCGACGACGCGGAGCGGGTGACCATGCTGGCCGACGCGGAGGAGCTGCGTCGGCGCGCCGAGGGCGTGAGCACGGAGTGGCCGCTCCGCCGGGTGGTCGCCGGTGGCGCCGAGACGGCCGCGCGGGCGGTGGCGTGATGGCTGAGCCGTTCCGCCTGCTCGTGACTGGCAGCCGCCAGTGGTCGGACACCGCCCTGTTTCGGCGGGAGATGGACACGATCGCCCGGACCGTCGCCGAGGCCGGCCACACCCGGCTGGTCGTCGTGCATGGCGCCTGCTACCCGCCGCCGTGCCGGCCGTCGGGGATCCGCCCGCACGAGTCGGCGGACTGGCTGGCCCACCTGTGGGTGGCGCTCCTGACCCATCCGCTGCCGGTGACGGAGGAGCCGCACCCGGCGAAGTGGACCGCCGAATGCCGGAAGTCGTGCCGCCCCGGTCACCGCCGGGAGCGGCGCTCCGGCTCGATCTGCCCGGCCGCCGGCAACTACCGCAACCAACTGATGGTCGACCTCGGCGCGGACCAGGGGATCGGGTTCCCGCTGGACCGGTCGGTCGGCACCCGCGACTGCATCGCCCGCATGAACCAGGCAGGCATCCCCGTGCGCGTGGTCAACCCGCGCGCCACCACCACGACTACCGGAGGAACCCCATGATGCTCAACCCGAAGACGTTGGAGGCGATGCGCGTCCTGGAGGAGCGCATCCTGCATTCGCTGCTCACCGAGCGGCACGGCCGGGTCGAGGACCCGTACTACGCCGCCGCGAACGAGCACGCCGACGAGGGCATTGCGCTGGCCGCCCGCGACCTGGTCGACGCGATCAATGCCGGTAGCCCGCAGGACTGGCCGGTCGACTGGGCGTGCGGCGAGGTGGGTACGGGCTGGCCGAACGGCACCGCCGGTGACCCGGTGCACACCGAGCCGTGCCGGCTGCGGCCCGACCACGACGGCGACCACGACTGGGCGATCCGGGAGGACGCCGCCGAGGCGGCTCAGCTCCGCGCGGAACTGCGTCGCCTTCAACCGGTCGTCGAGGCGGCCAAGCACACTGTCGCCGCATGGCGTGCGCTCGACGTCGTCGACCTGGGTGAGCGGGAAGGGCTGCTCGTCAATGTGGTCGGTGAACTGCCCGCCGAGGTCGCGCCGAATGGCTGCGACGACTGCTCCGTCGAGCCGGGCGAGCGGCACCGCTACTTCCACTGCACCGGCAACCACCGGGTGCTGCTGCGGTCGGAGGTGCGGGCCACATGACCGACACGAAGATCGCAACCGAGGCCGTCAACGGGCCGTGGGTCGCGTACCTCGCCGACCCGTCCGGCTTCGTGTACCAGAGCGTCGACGACGCCATGGACGACCTCGGCGGCGACGAAGAGGTCCGCATCGGGGTCGCACGTCGCACGGCCGCCCCGAAGGAGCGCGACGGCGGGCTCCGCCTGCCCGGCACCACCACGTGTGGTGACGAGGCGTACGAGATCGAGTGCTACCTCGACGGCGATGGCAACCCGGCGGAGAGCGCCGCCGCCCGGTACGCGCAGGCGCAGGCCATGGCCCTCGGCCTGAACCGGGTCAGCCAGCACGAGCCGGCGCCGGGCTACCCGTGCGTCAACGAGGCGTGCGGCTGCCGGAAGGCGGTGACCAACTGATGCAGACGGCCACCCTGCCCATCCCCGCGGCCGCCGGCACCGCGCCGCTGATCGACATTCACGTCTTCGGCACCCCCCGCCCCAAGGGGTCGCTGCGGCACGTCGGCAACGGGCGCATGGTCGAGCAGCTCAAGCACTCCCCCGACTGGCGGCGCGCCGTCGTCGAGGACGCCCACAAGGCGATCGCCTGCGTCTGCGGCGACCCGGACTGCCACACCCTGCTGCCCGGGTACCCCTTCGAGGGGGCGGTCGAGGTGCTCATCTCGCTGTACTTCGCCAAGCCGAAGTCGGCGCCGAAGACCCGGCCGATCCTCCCCACCTCCCGCGCCACCGGCGACGCCGACAAGCACGCCCGGAACATCTTCGACGCCCTGCAGGACGCCGGGGTCATCAAGGACGACTCGCAGGTCGTCGACCACCACGTGTCGAAGCGGTACTGCCGGCCGGGTGAGACGCCGGGGGCGCGGATCGCGGTGCGTCCGGTGGACCCGGAGGTGGCCCGATGAGCGGCCGCTGCGAGATCCCCGGGCACGCCACCATGGCCGCCGAGCTCGCCCAGGTGCGCGGCGAGCACCAGGTCCTCGAGCGGCTCGTCGTGGACACGGTCATCGCCACCCCGCTGCCAGTGAACGCCGACGCGGTGATCGCCAGCCGTCCGAGCGTGCCGTACCGGTCGCACACGGTCGACGGCCTGTCCGGCGTCACCGTCCGCGAAACCGATGGGCAGGTGGTCATCGACGGGCTCGCCCACACCCCCGCCGCGGCGCTCGAACTGTCGGCCGCGATCGCCCGCGCCGTCCGCGAAACCACCACTGGAGCCTGCCGTGGGTGACACGAACATCGAGTGGACCCAGCGGCCCGGCACCGTCGGCGCCGTCTGGAACCCCACCACCGGCTGCGACCGGATCTCCGCCGGCTGCGACCACTGCTACGCGCTCACGATGGCCAAGCGGCTGAAGGGCATGGGGTCGGCGAAGTATCAGACCGACGGCGACCCGCGCACCAGCGGCCCCGGCTTCGGGGTGGCCATCCACCCGGGCGAGTTGGAGAAGCCACGTAGCTGGCGCAAGCCGCGCACCGTCTTCGTCAACTCCATGTCGGACCTGTTCCACGCCCGTGTGCCCGGTGAGCACATCGCCCGGGTCTGGCAGACGATGGCGACCACTTCACGGCACACCTACCAGATCCTGACCAAGCGGCCCGAGCGGATGCGCGACTGGGTCAACCGCTGCAAGGTCAGCCCCAATGGGTGGATCACTCACGACGGCACCGACCCGGGGGGTGCCTACGACGGCACCGGCATCATCGTCGGCTACCCGGAACCCACCTGGCAGCCCGGCCTCGACCGGGGGCCGCGTGGAGGCAAGCTCCGGGGCAGGGGGCAACCGCGCGCCTACGGGTGGCCGCTGTCGAACGTGTGGCTCGGCACGTCCATCGAGTCCGACAAGCACGTAGGCCGGGCCGACGCGCTCCGTGCCACCCCGGCCGCAGTGCGGTTCATTTCCGCCGAGCCGCTGCTCGGCCCGCTCCCGTCGCTCGACCTGACCGGCATCGACTGGCTGATCCTCGGCGGCGAGTCCGGGGCCGGCGCCCGACCGCTCAACGTCGGCTGGTTCCACGACCTCGTCGACAAGGCGCAGGACTCCGGCACCGCCGTGTTCGTCAAGCAGCTCGGCGCGGTGTGGGCGCAGGACACCCACGTCGCCGGGCAGCCCGTCGCCCGCACCGACCCGAAGGGCGGCAAGCTCGAGTACCTGCCGAAGGCGCTGCGGATCCGCGAGTACCCGACCCCTCGCCTGGCGGTGGCGTGATGGCGAAGCGGATCCAGCGCAAGCGCACCGCTGGCTGGCGGATGCCCGAGAACACCGTCTACGTCGGCCGACCCACCAAGTTCGGCAACCCCTGGTCGGTCGGCGATGGCTACCGGGCGTCCGTCGAACCGGCGTGCGACCCGGCGCGCAACAACGGCAGGGTCATCGGACCCGAGGACTGCTTCGTGTCCGCGTTCGTGGAGACCGCCGAGCAGGCGGTCGCGCTGTACGAGGGGGCATGGCTCACCGAGGACTTGCGCGAGGAAGCCCGCGCCCAGCTGGCCGGCAAGAACCTGGCCTGCTGGTGCCCGCTCGACCAGCCGTGCCACACGGACGTGCTGCTGGAAATCGCGAACGGGAGCGGGCAGTGATGGCCGGCCAGGTTGAGGCGATCGACGGCGTCTTCCTCTGCATCCCCGTCGACCACATCGAGCCCGGCCCGAACGCCCGCGGCAACGTCGGCGACGTCACCGAACTTGCCGCCTCCCTCAAGGCGATCGGCCAGCTCGTGCCCGTCCTCGTCGAGCCCCTGCCCGAAGGTCGGTACCAGCTGCTCGACGGGCACCGCCGCCACGCCGCCGCCAACGAAGCTGGGATCGCCCACCTGACCGCGATCGTGCGGCACACCGACGACAACGCAGTCCGGCGCACCGTCCGGCAGCTGAGCATCCAGTCGCACGCCCGACCGTTCGACCCGATGGCCGAGGCCCGCGCACTGCACAAGCTGATGTTCGAGCAGAACCTGACCCGGGAGGACATCGCCCGCATGGTCGGCAAGAGCCCCGGCTGGGTGCGGGACCGGGTCAGCCTCGTGCACCTCGAGCCCGGCGAGCAGCGGGACGTCGAGACCGGCCGCCTGTCGGTGTCGGAGGCGCTGCTGCGGCTGCGGAACCGGCGGGAGATGCGGGAGGGCCGCCAGCCCACCCAGCATCAGCCGGCACGCCCGTCCACCGGCAGGACGGCGGCCGCCCGGAAGACCGCCGCGCCGGAGGGCCGCCGCGCCCAGGTCGTGGCGCTGCTCGCTGACGGCGCGAGCCTCGACGACGTCGCCGCGGCGCTGCACATCTCCCCGTCGACCGCGAAGACCCACCTGCAGGACCTGTACCGGCAGCTCGGCGCCCGCAACGCCGCGCACGCCGTGCACCTGGCCTACCAGCAGGGGCTGCTTCGCGCCGCCGCCGGCTGTGACCGGTGCGCGTCCCGCCCCCACCACGACCCGGCCGCCGTGGTGGCCGCCCAGCTCACGGAGGACAACGCCCCATGCTGACGAAGCGTCGGAACACTCGGGGCGTCGCCGAGCACCGGCCTGCCGCCCGCCGCCGCCGGTTTGCCCACGACGACCTGGTCGCGGTCGACCTGTTCTCCGGCTTCGGCGGCCTGACCCGTGGCATCGAGCAGGCCGGGTTCACCACGATCATGGCGGCGAACCACAACGCCTACAAGGTCGAGGTCCACGAGGCCAACCACCCGGACGCCGAACACTGGATCGCCGACCTGGTCGACCCCGAATCCTCCGACTACCACTCGGCCCGCGACCTTCCAGCCGCCGACATCCTCGTGGCCGGCGTTAGCTGCGTGAACCACTCGCAGGCCAATACGCAGAAGGCGTACGAGCAGCGGATGAGCCTGTTCGACCTGGACGACCCGGACTTCGACGCGCGGGTGACGCGCAGCGAACGGGACCGGGCGACGGCGAACTGCGTGCTGCACTACGCCGCCCAGCACCACCCGCGCATGATCCTCGTCGAATGCACGACCGAGCTGACGTCGTGGGGGCCCGCCATTCCCGGGCGGGCGAAAGTTGGCGACGGATCAACGTACCGGTGGTGGCTCAAGCAGTTTGAGAACCTGAACTACCGGCACAAGGTGCTGTACCTGAACTCACAGTTCTTCGGGGTGTCGCAGTCGCGGGACCGGTACTACTGCGCGTTCTGGGACAAGAGCTTGCCCACTCCAGACCTGGAGCACCGGCCAGCGTCGTGGTGTGGTCGGTGCAGCGAGATCATGCCCGCGGTGTGGTCGTGGAAGACCGGCATCCCGCCGACTGGGTCGGTGCGCTACGGCAAGCAGTACAACTACCGCTGCCCGCGCTGCCGCAGCGAGGTCGTCCCGCCGATGAGCCCGTCGCTCAACGCGCTCGACCTCAGCAACCTCGGCACCCGGATCGGCGACCGTGCCAAGCCACTCGCGCCCGCGACGATGGCCCGTGCCGACCGTTGCCGGCAGCGGTTCGCAGAGTTCCCCGCGATCCTCATGCCCGCCAAGGCCGTGCACGGCACGGAGCGGCACCCCTGGCAGCCGATGGCCACCCAGACCAGCCAGCAGGAAACAGCGCTCCTCTCGACCGGCGCGATCATGGCCGCTGCCGGGAACACGTTCGAGCGCCCCGGATCCGACTGCCGCAGCCGCGACCTGAGCCAGCCGCTGTGGGCGCAGCCCGCCACCAACACGACCGCGCTGCTCGCGCCCCCAGTGGCGCTCACCGGCCAGGTGTTCGCCGCGCACAGGCACAACGGCGACGGCCAGCACATTGCCCGGCCGATGGACACCGTCACGAGCACGCACGAGAAGGCGGTGCTGCTCGCCGCGGTCAACAACTACCAGGGCGCCCCGCGCGGCGTGAACGAGCCGCTGTCGACCCAGGGCGGCTCCGAAACACTCAGCCTGCTGTCCGCCGGCGTCGTGCCGTTCCGCAAGAACACGGTGCCGACCACGCACGCGGAGCCGATGCCGACGACGACGTCCGAGCAGATCCCCGGTCTGCTGACCGCGGCTGGCACGATCAAGAACAACGGTGCGATCGACGAAGCGAAGTACCGCGCCCACCCGCTCAGCGACCCGCTCGGCACCGTCGTCGGCTCGGCCGTCACGCAGGGCTTGCTGTTCTCCGGCTGGTACAAGCAGAACGGCTCCGGTGCGGACGCGACCGCCCCTCACCCCGTGTCCGACCCGCTGGGCACTCTCACTGCCCGTGACACGACGGCTGTGCTGACAGCCGAATGGCGTGCCGCGCTCGCTGACCTGGCGTTGGAGGACTGCTACTTCCGCATGCTCGGCCCGCACGAGGTCGGCCGCGGGTGCGGGTTCGACGTGGACTTCCCCGGCTACGAAGGCAGCTTCGTCGTGTGGGGTTCCGCCCGGGACCAGGTGGACGGGTTCGGCAATGCCGTGTCGCCGCAGGTCGGCGAGTGGATCGGCTCGCGACTGCGGGCTGCGCTGCACCGCGAGGTGGCGGCATGACCACCACCACCAACCCCCGCCACCGGCCACGCACCGGCGCTCTCCCGCACAGCTGCGACAACCACTCCGACTACACGGCCGGCTGCACCGACTGCCAAGCCGCCGGCCGCGTCCGCTTCAACACCATCTACCGCGCCAAGGTTTACGGCACCCACCAGCCCGCCCTCGTGCCCGCCACCGGCGCCGCCCGCCGGCTCCAAGGCCTCGCCGCCGAAGGACACGAAGCGCGACACCTGGCCAACCGGCTCGGCGTGAACTGCACCCTCATCGTCCGCTGGCGCACCCCGGCCATCACCGAAATCACCCGCCGCCGACACCACGACATCGCCGAGCTCACCGAGCGACTCGCCTCTACCCCCGGCACGTCACGGCTGGCCCGCACCATCGCCCACCGCAACGGCTGGGTGCCGGTGGCGGCGTGGGACGACATCGACGACCCGGACGAGGTGCCACACCTGCGCGACCCCCGCCACGTCCGCGACCCGCGGGCACTGGTCGACCGGGTCCTCGCCGGGCAGGCGTCGATCGACCTGCTCACCGACGCGGAGCTGATCGCGCTGTGGCGCCGATGGGCGGATGACCCGCTGCGCACCTACCGGGACGGGTCGACGACGTTCGCTCGCCAGTTCGACATCAGCAAGTGGCGGGCTTCCCGCATCGCCGCCGCTGCCCACACCGCGGCCGCCGGCCGCACCATCGAAAGGAACGCAGCATGAGCCTGCCCACCATGAACGGCGTCGGACGCCTCACCGGCGACGCCGAACTCCGCTTCGCCCCGTCCGGCACCCCCGTCGCCAAGATCCCCCTCGCGTTCAACCAGCGGAAGAAGGACGAGAGCGGCAACTGGGTCGACGGGGACGTCTTCTTCGTCACCGGAACCCTGTTCAAGCAGGCGGCCGAGAACGCCGCCGAGACCTACACCAAGGGCATGGAGGTCGTCGTCTCCGGCCGGCTCAAGACCCGCCAGTGGGAAGACAACGACGGGCAGAAGCGGTCCATGCCGGAGCTGCTCATCGACGCCATCGGCCCGTCGACCAGCTTCGCGACCGCCAAGGTCGAGAAGAACGCCCGCGACAACAACGGCGGCGGTGCGCGGACCGCAGCGCCCGACGATCCGTGGGCGGCCGCCGCGGCGCCGGCCGGTGCCCGCAGCGGCGGCCGCAGCAGCAATTTCGACGAAGAGCCTCCGTTCTAAATGGACCGCCCCCCACCAGTGCGCTGCACCGGCCGCGCCCTCGACGGGCGTGGCCGGGCAGCCGGCGAGCAGTGCGGACGCACCTTCACCGCCAAACCCCGCACCGTCATCGCCGGCGACGGTGATCCCCGCTTCGACGTGTGGGGCGTCCGCCCGCCGACCCCCACCGAGCAGGACACCGACGCCCGCGCCGCCGGCTGGCGCATCGGCCCCACCAACGCCGACGGCACCCGCCACGCCATGTGCCCCCGCTGCTCCCGACCCGACCCGACCACCGCGGCCCTCTGCCGCGACCTCGACAGGAGCCACACGTGATCACCATCCCCACCGGCGACCTGGTCGGCGTCCTCGCCGACGTCATTCCGTTCGCCTTCCCCGAAGACGACCTGCCGCACGTCAACTGCGTCCGCCTCGAATGGGACGGCGAGATGCTGCACGCCGAAGCAACCGACACCCTCCACGCCGCCCGCTCCAGCTGGCACCCCGACGACGACCGGGACGGCAACACCAGCCAGGCCACCCTCACCAACCCGCTCGGCGCGCCGACGACCGGTGGGCGCTCATCGTCGCGTACGCCGACGCGAAGGAGGTCGTCAAGGACTACAAGCTGCCCGCCAAGGAGTCCGGCTGCCCGCTGATCCTCGACTACGACGGTGGCGCGCTGACCATCCGCCGCTCCCGGGACACCGGGCACACCGCCAAGAAAATCACCCTCGAAGGGCGGATGGTCGACTTCCCGCCCGTCGGCCGGATCCTGGACGAAGCGCCCCCGGAGTACCCGACCGGCAGGGTGCGGTACGCCGGCGCGTCCTTCGCCCGCGTCGGCCAGGTCCGGCAGCGCGGGCTGATGGAGCTGACGCACGGCCGGAAGCGCACGCACGTGACGATCGGCGAGCGGTTCGTGGCCAGCCTGTCCCCCGACCGGTCGGGTGAGCCCAGGCAGCCCCATCTCGACCTGCCCGCCGCGGCGTGAACCCACCCGGCCCGGCCGCGCGCAGCCCACCACCGCCGCCCAAGACGTAAGCCGGCGCGGTCGTCCACCCTCACCCGGGCGGCCGCGCCACCCCCACCCAGAACCGACGGAGGCCACCATGACCGGCCCGCGCATCACCGACACCGACCTGCCGCTGGTCGCCAGCGTCATCGACGCGATCGACGCCGCGGCCACCGGCGACCTCCTGCCCGCCGCCGACCTGGCCGAACAGCTCACCCCCGAGCAGGCGACCTACGCGATCGCGCTGCTCGTCGGCATCGCCGCCGGCGCCGTCAACCAGCTCGGCGGCATGTCCGGGGTGCCCCGCGACGTGCTCATCCGGCACATCCGGCAGCGGGCGGCGTCCTGATGGACCTGCCCGTCTACTGCGCCCGCGGCCGCACCCCCCACCTCGCCGCCTACCTGGTCACCGCGCCCGGCCGCCAAGAAGTCGTCTGCGCCGACCACCTCGAGGCGTCCACCGCCTGGGTTGGCGCCGCCGCTCAGGTCCACCCCGTGCAACAGCCGGCCGGCACGGCACCCGCCGAACCGGCCGCCCAGCAGCAGGCCCTCTTCTAGCCCATGAGCGAGACCCGGAGCACCCAGGTGACGATCCCCAACACCGAACACCGGCCACGCCGCGACCTGAACGACGTCCAGGTCCAGCCGCGCCAGCCGGCCCAAGGTGCCCACATCCCGGCACAGCCAACCGACGGGCCGAACACGGCAACGCCGCCCAACGACCAAGCCGCCGAGCAAGCCGTCCTCGGCGGCATGCTGTGGTCCAAGGACGCCATCGGCGACGTCATCGACATCCTCGCCGGTCGCCACTTCTACCGGCCCGTCCACGCCACGATCTTCGACGCCATCCTCGACCTGTACGGCCGCGGGGAACCCACCGACGCCGTCACCGTCGGCCGGCGCCTGTTCGAACAGCGTGAACTCAACCGGGTCGGCGGCGCCGCCTACCTCACCAAGCTCATCGAGGAAGTACCGCACGTCGCCAGCGCCGGCTACTACGCCCGCATCGTCAAGCAGGCCGCAGACGACCGGCAGCTCATCGAAATCGGCATGAAGATCACCCGGATCGGCTGCGAAGGCCGCCGCGACCCCGACGACGACCCCCTCGACCGGGCCGGGCAGTTGTTCTTCGACGCCGTCGGCGACACCGACAACCGCACCGCCAGCATCTCCGACCTGGTCCGCGACACCCTCGACCAGATCGACGCCGCCGGCAAGGGCGCGGACCCCGGCCTGTCCACCGGCCTACCCGACCTCGACGACCTCCTCAACGGCGGCCTCCGCGGCGGACAACTCGTGCTCATCGCCGGCAGGCCCGGCATGGGCAAGAGCGTCTTCACCATGGACGTCGCCCGCCACAACGCCCTCCGGCAGGGCAAGTACGTCGCCGTGTTCAACCTGGAGATGACCGGCACCGAAGTGCTGACACGCGTCATCTCCGCTGAAACGAGGATCCCCTTCACCCACCTGCGACGCGGCAACCTGTCCGACGACGAGTGGTTGAAGGTCACCCGGCTGTCCTCCGACGTTGCCGGCTCCGGCCTGCACATCGACGACTTCGCCAACCAGACCCTTACCAGCATCCGCGCCCGCGCTCGACGACTCAAGCAGCGCGGCAAGCTCGACTTGATCGTCGTCGACTACCTGCAACTACTCAGCACCGGCAAGAGAGCCGAGTCCCGCCAGCAGGAGATCTCCGAAATCTCCCGCGGGCTCAAGCTCCTGGCCAAGGAGCTCGACGTTCCGGTGATCGCCGCCGCCCAGCTCAAGCGGGAAACCGACCAACGCTCCACGAAGCGCCCGCAGCTGTCCGACCTGCGCGAGTCCGGATCGCAGGAACAAGACGCCGACATCGTCATCCTCCTGCACCGCGACGACTACTACGACAAGGAGTCACCCCGGTCAGGCGAAGCAGACCTAATCGTTGCGAAGCACCGCGGCGGACCCACCGACACCGTCAGCGTGGCGGCTCAACTGCACGTGATGCAGTTCGTGTCGCTCGCTCTCAACTAGCCAGCACCACCCGATAGAGGAGCACACCATGTGGTTCAAGGTTGACGACGGCTTCCACAAGCATCGCAAGCGGGTACGCGCCGGAGTCTCCATGGAAGGCTTCGCCGCGATCGGCCTCTGGGCTGTCGCCGGCTCATGGTCCTCCGACGAACCGAGCGGCGGGTTCATCCCGGACGATGTGGTGGAGTACCTCGCGCCCGGGTTGGGTGAGCTGCTCGCCAAGCGTCTGGTCGCTGCTGGTCTGTGGGATCAGGTGGACGGCGGATACCAGTACCACGACTGGAAGGGCTACAACCCGTCGCTTGAGGAAGCGGTCGCCGCGCAGGTGAAGATGGCGACTGGCGGGGCGATCGGCAACCACCGCCGCTGGCACGTTCAGGCGGGCCGGGTCGACCCTCACTGCCGGTACTGCCAGGAGAACACGAATCGGCCCCGATCGGGTGGGCGATCGGGTACCCGATCCGCATCGGGTATTACAAACCCCGATACAAACCCGATGCCCGATACGCGCAATTCCGGCCGTCGACCCGATAGAAACGATCAAGCCCTTGACCAGGGCAACCATCGGGGACCCGATCGGGGTGCCATCGGGGTACCCGAATCACACCCGAGTCCTCCCGACCCGTCCCGACCCGATAACTCCTCTCTCTCCGCGCGCACGTTGCTTACCGCCCACTGCGGGCTGAGCGAGAGAGAGACGACGAAGCTCCTAGAACTGATCCACGCATCCCGCAACGTCGGCAACGAAGACGCCTTCGTCCGCACCCTTGTCGCCAACGGCACCATCGACGGCTGGATCAACAAAGCCCGCGCCGCCGTCGTCGACGACGTTCCCCGCCACCGCCTCCCGGTCCACGACTTCGAACCCGACAAGACCGGCATCAGCTGCGCCCACACCGGCTGCCACATGCAGCGCTCCCACGCCAACCACAAGGTCGGCGACCGCGCCGGAGCGAGCGCATGAGCGACCCCATGAGCACGCCGGCGCCCAAGGGCTCCCCGAACGGGGCGCGCAAGTGCGGCGACGCCGGCCACCGCAACAAGGGCGGCAAGCGGTGCGCGGCCAACGCGATCGCCGGAACGGACGCGTGCCGCAACCACGCGGGGAAGCCCCTCGCCCAGGCGAAGGCGGAGGGCGCGATCCGCTTGGAGGTGCGGCAGTGGATGCTCGACCACCACAACGGCTCCCAGGTGGACCCGCGGTCGATGCTGTTGAACCTGATCGCGTTCTGGCGGTGGAAGACGAACCGGTACGGGCAGTTGCTGGGTGAGGCGTATGAGGCGGCGGAGCGGCTGCGGGAGGCGCACGGCGCCGGCGCGCTGCTGGTCGCCCCCGATGGTGGGGACGCCGACGGGGATGGCAGCGAGCATCCGGCGGTGCAGGCGGCGCGCGCGACCTGGAGCGCGTGTTCACCACCGGCGGCGTGGCCGCGCTGGTGGGGAACCGGTATGACGCGGACCGGGATGGCCGGGTGTACGCGGTGGATGAGGGCATCCGGGCGTTGGTGAAGCTCGAGGGTGAAGCGTCGGATCGGGTGGCGAGGTATTGCGCCTTGGCGATTCAGGCGAAGGTGGCCGAGGCGCGGATCGAGTTGGCGCAGCAGGTGGGCGCGATGATCGCGACGGTGATCGTCGGTGTGCTGGGTGATTTGGGTGTGCCGGCGGATGAGCGGGTGATGGGTCTGGTGGCGCAGCACATGGATTTGGTGGGTGGCGGCGGGTCGTCGCGGGTGATTGAGGGGCGGCCGTTGTGAGCGTCAAACCCGCTGAGAGCCCCGTGGAGCGGTTGACCCTGTCCGTACCCCTAGCTGACCGCTTCTCGCCCGGCACGCGTCCGCTGACGGGCCGCGCGGTGGCTTCTGGCCCGCCTCTTGACCCCGCCGGAACCGATCCGTCCGTGCGGGCGGCGTTCCTGCGGTACGCGGTGCCGCACGTCATCCGCAGTTTGCGAACCCGACCGTTGCGGGCCGCGCTGCTCGCTGACCTGATCCGCCGGAGGAACCGATGACCGACAAGCCGTACACCGACGCCGACGTCAAGCTGGTCGCCCGCGCGCTCGTCGACGCCGAAGACACGCCACGGTGGGTGCCCGACGACGCCGACCCGGACGAGGCCGAGCGAGGGCACTATGCCCATGCCGTGCTGGCGGCGCTGGCCGTCGCTGGCCGGCTCGCCACGAACGGCCGTTGCGGCGACATCGCCCCCAGCCTCTCCCTGCTGGCCAGCCGCATCCGGCAGACGTGCCGCCTCACCGCCGGCCACGCCGGCTGGCACCGAGGCGACGACGGCAGCGAGTGGGTCGAGCACGGCCCGGCTGACGCCGCCCGCCAGCAGCACCACGTGATCGCGTTCACCGGCGACGGCACCTGGTCGCTGGAGCACCCCCCGAGTTGCGCCGCCGTCGGTCGCTGCCGCGTCGCAGTGCTCGCCCACCTCGACGTCACCGCCAGCGTCGCGCGTCCCCTGGCCGGCGGCCGGTACGCCTGCGCTGCCAATGACCTCGACGACCTGTTCCAGCTCGGCGACCGCCTCCACGACGACCAGTGCACGCCGCCGGTGTGCGCGGCCTGCTGCACCGACTCCGACGTGGCGCACCTGACCGCGACAGTCCGCGTCCTCATCGGTTGGCCCATCTCTGCTGGCGAGGCCGCCACGATCGTCACCGCCGTCCTGCAAGAGCTGGCCGAGATGGGCCGCTTGACCGCCGCCGAGCCGGTCAACGACATCGAGGCCACCGGCCGGTGCTGTTGCGCGGGCTGCGTCGGCATGGGTCCGTGCGACCGGGACTTGGGGAGTGCGCGTGACTGACCTCGCCGCCGTGCCGCAGCCGGGCGACCACGAGACCCGGCGAATCTGGACCTACCGCCGGGACACCTGGGACCCGGCCTGGCACCACAAGCTCGGCGTCCCGTACCGGGGCGGCGACGAATGGGGCCGCCGGACCGTCGTCGTCGGACTGTGGTTCGTCGGCTACGTGGTGTGGGCGTGGCGGACGTGCTGGTGCCGGGAGTGCCACGAGGTACGCGAGCAGACCTACCGCCACGCCGCACCCACCAACCCGACCACCTGACCGTCCCACGAACCAGAAAGAGAGATCGAGATGAAGTTGCCCTGGGAAAACTCCGACTACCGGCGAGCCGCCGTCGCCCAGCACACCTGCTGCTACCACGTGGCCGCAGCCAAGGCCGTGCTCGCCGATCGGGAGCGGGAGCTGCTTGACCTCAAGGGGCCGTGCAGCACCACCGGATGCCCGTTGCACTACGCCCACTCCGGCCCGTGTCACCCCGTGGCCCAGCCGTGACCGTTCTCGCCGCCGTGCCGCAGCCGAACCCGATGTACGACCCTGCATGCGACCGGTCCAAGCCGATCCCCGGCGCGGGCTGCGCGCGCGGAATGTTCACCTGCCGCTACCCGGAGTGCACCTTTCCCGATGCCGCCCCATCGCAGCGACCGACCGTCGCCGTGCCGCAGCCGGGCGACCGCCTCGCCCGGTTCGGCCAACGGGTCCGCGCTCTCCGCGAAGCCGCCGGACTCAGGCAGGCGGACCTCGCCGCCAAGGTCGGGCTCGCCCGGACGAGCATCGCCAACATCGAGGCGGGCCGTCAGGACACCACCGTCACCGTGCTCCTGGCGCTCGCGGACACGCTCGACACCACCGTCGGTGCTCTGCTCGGTGACGAGCCCGGGCAGCCGACCGTGCCGATCTCGCTGCTGAGCCGGATCGCCGGCCAGCAGCGGCGCATCGCCGGGACGCTCGCCGAGGCGGGCGAGCTGGTGCTGCGGCTGTCTCAGGACGCCGATGAGATGCGTGCCCGCATGGACGCGCTCGGAAAGGACCAGCCGCGCACCCCGACCCCGTGGGAGCGCCGGGCTGCCGCGACCGGTGGCGGTCCCTGCTCGACCTGCGGGGAGCCGTTCTACACCCACGTGTGTCTGACGTGCTCCCCGGACAGCCAGACGCCCGGACCTGGGTGCCACAACTGCCGCCGCACCGGCATGGACCAGACGCCCTGCCTGCCGCCCAAGACTGCACCTGCCGAAAGGGCACCGAGATGAGCGACGACCAGACCCCGCCGAAGTTTGAGATCGGCGACACCGTGGACATCACCTTTCGCGAGGCCGTCGTGACCAACGTCGCCAAGAACGGAGCGATCGAGGTTCAGAACGCCGGCCCGTCGTTCTGGGTCCACCCGAACGACAAGGACACCCAGATCGAAAAGCTTTGGTCGGAGAAGCCGTGACGAGCGACAAGGCGTACACCGACGCCGACGTCGAGCTGGTCGCCCGGTGGTTCCGACGCTGGCTCGGCGCGTCGACCATTCGCCAGCGTGACCGCGACTGCGCCGTCGAGATCCTGTCCGCCCTCGCCGTCGCCGGCCGGATACTGCCCGGCGACGGCGCGGTCGCGATCGAGTGCGACATCGACTGGATCGATGTGCGGGGCGACGGCCGACACGCGCAGGCGAAGTCTTACGCCTGGAAGCCGGAGGAGTACGACCGTCTGCTGGCCAAGGAGATCCACGCGGCCGCACAGTTCCACCGTGCGCCGGTGAAGATCCGGAAGCGCTCGGTGGCGGCGTTCGGGGACGGGTCGAAGCTGGTCGGGCCGTGGCAGCCGGTTGAGGTGCCGCTGTGAGCCGCGAGTACCTGACCGCGGCGGAGGTCGCCGCCATCACCGGCCTCGACCCGCGCTCCGTGGCCGAGTGGGCGCGCGCCCACCACATCCGCCCCACCACCGTCGGCGGCCAGGTGCTCTACCCGGCCGCCCTGACCCGACACCAGCACGCCCGTGACGTCCGGATCGCCCGGGCTGCCGCCGAGGCCCTGCGGCTGCGCCGCTGGGTCGCCCGAGCCCTGATCGCCTGAGGAGCACCATGACCCAGCCCATCGAGTACGACCCAAACCGGCATGACCCGCCGCCAGTGCTGGACGTGCACCGCGCCGCGCTGCAGGAGATCGACCGGGTCGTCGGCAACAAGCTGACGCTCGACGAGGACGACACCACCCGGCTGCGCGGCATCCTGTTCGCCGCCCTGTCCGAGGCTCACCTTCGCAAGCAGAACCCACCCGCACAGCCCTGAGGAGCACGCATGCCCACAACCACCACCGCGCGGATACTCCGCTTCGAGGTGCCCGTGGATGACCGCTGGCACATCCTCACCCTGCCCGGCCCGATCGTCCACATCGCCACCCGTCGGCCCGATGTGGTGGAGGTGTGGGCCACCACCGACGGGTGCTACCCGCAGGAGCACGACCTGCGCGTCTACGGCACCGGCGAGCCGTACCCAGCGGACTGCGGGAACGTCTGCCATGTCGGGACGGCGATCGCGCCGGGCGGCGCGCTGGTGTGGCACCTGATGCAGCGCGGACCCAACCGACCCGCCGACACGAAGGAGACCCTGTGATCGTCACCGTCACCCCGACCATCGGCGACGGCACCGTCGTCCGCTGGTACCACGACAGCGCGCCACTCGACGCGCTTTCCCACATCGCCACGGTCAGCGCATCCCGCAACGGGGTGCTGATCAGCGGCTACCTGCACGAGGTGCCCGACGACGTGATGGCCGCCGCCAAGGAGGTGTGGCAGCAGCTGCAACGCGACCACAACGCCGACGTGCAGCACCTGGCCACCCACCGGAAGCGGCGCATGTTCGGCCCGTACGAGCCGATCACCGAGGCGCAGGAGACTCGAGGATGACGACCAACGTGAACGCGGCGACCGAGCGGGAGCCCGGCGAGGCCGAGATCCGCACCTGGGAGGACCTGCGCGCCAGCGGCCTGCTGTGGCTGATCAACCGGCAGGTGTTCCACCCCCGCGGATTCTCCCTCGCCTTCGTCCAGTGCGATGGGCAGATCGCCGGCTGGCGGCTGCTCGGGCACGGCCGGGAGCCGTGGGCGTTCGGCGGATCAGAGGATGAGTGGTTCGCAGCGGCCCAGGCAACGCTCGCGGCGCTTCCGGTGCCGCCATCCCACCCCGGTGGGGGTGCCAGATGAGCACGCGACGCTTCGAACTGCACCGCGACCACGACGTGTCCGGGGTGTCCGGCACCGGTGTGGTCGCCGACGGCGTGCGGTGGCCCGACGGGTCGGTGTCGATCCGCTGGCGCGGCGAGCGGCCGTCGATCGTGTTCTGGCACTCCCTCGCCGACGCCGAGCAGGTGCACGGGCACGGCGGGGCGACCCGGTTCATGTGGCTCGACGACGGACCAGCGAACGACGACGCCGAGGCGCGCGGCTACGCCCGTGCAGTCGCAGTGCTGCGCGACGACGAGCGGTACGACCACTGGTGGACGCGGATGACACCCGACCACCCGGAGTACGGCTACTGGCAGATTGGCCGCCGACACATGGCCGACTACCTGGAAACGATCGCACGGGACGTGACGACGCCGGAGGCCGACCATGGTTGACCTGCTCGCGTGGTGGCGGCGCCTGCTCGCTGAGCGCCGGAAGCCGGAGCGGTTCACCGCGCCCGGCCCGCACGAGGTGGACCAACTGCGCCGGAAGCGTCTCTGCGAGTGGGTGCGCGCGAACGGCCTCGACCCGGACGACATCCCCGCCGACGCCGAGTTCGTCATTCACGACGGGCAGATCACCGTCGACGTCGTGGTCCGCGACGCCGACGGCAACACCATCCCGAGCAGCAGCGCACGCAACTCGGTGATGAAGACGAAGCGCACGGTCCCGCTGCTGGTGCCGTTCCCCAAGGAGTGGACGTGAGCGGACAGACGTTCGAGGAGTGGCGGGTCACCGGCGACCCGGGCGGCGGCTACCCGCCGTACGAGTTCACCTGGTCGCCTATGCGCAACCCGCACCTCGGCGACCCGGAGCGGGGCGCCCGAGGGTTTCTCGCCGCGATCGAATCGGTGGGCGGGAGATGGGCTGACGGCCCGCACCTGAGCCGCCGGACAGTGACGGTAACCGACTGGGAGGAAGTCACCAATGGCCAGTGACCCGAAGGCTGAGCTGCGCGACATGATCGCCGAGAAGATCGACGAGAAGATGCGCACTGAGCGCATGGATGACCACTTCGACGGACAGGACTACGCCGACGCCGTGATGAGCCTGTTCACCGTCGACGAGGACTACCAGTCGATCGAAGACCAACGGCTCGGCAGCCCGACCACCACCACGATGTGGCATCGGCGGCTGATCGCCGCCACCGACTGGCAGCCCACCACCGTCGAGCCGCCCGAGGTCCAAGCGCGCCGAGACGAGCGGGAGCGGGAGCGGTTCATGGCGTTCCTGCGCGCCAACGGCATCGACCCCGACACGGTGCTCGCGCACCCGGCGCCGAACGTCGACATCGAGGCACGCCGGATCACCGTCACGCATTTCATCCTGAACGGCACCTACGTCGGCGGGTTCGAACGCACCTACCCGATGAAGGTCATGCCCGACACCGCGCCCTGAACGGCGACGGTCCGGCACCCCCTCCCCGGGACGCCGGACCGCCAACACCACCACCGGCCGCAGCAAGCCACGGTGATCACCCGCAAGCGTACCGCCACAGCGCGAACGGAGATCCACCACATGGACAGCACCACCCACCCCGCGGACTGCGCCGTCTGCCACAAACGCGACCGCGAAACCGGCCTCGTCTGCGAACCATGCCGCCGCTGGCTACCCACCGCGCTGCGCAACATCCCCCAACTCGCCGACCGGCTCCGCGCCGAACTCGTGCCCACCCTCGACACCGACGAATGGGCACGCGACCCCATCGCCTGCCGGTTCGGCCTCGCCGCCGGCCCCGCCCCGTCCATCGCCCCCGACATGATCGTCACCGGCGCGACGGTGAAGCCCCCGCCCCCATCGACCTGCACATCCACGACCTGCTCGGCGACGTCATCCGAGACGGAGGCCGCCCCATCGACGTCACCGGCGACAACTGGATCCCCGCCAGCCGGCTCACCCCGGTCAACGTCAACCACGACCGGTTCCGGGTCACCGAATGGCTTGAGGAGAGCGACGACGGGACCACCACCATCCGCCGCGAAGGCCGCCACGTCAGGCAACGCCTCACCGTCATGGACCGGCAGGCACGCCGCGACGCCAACGGCCGCGCCGTGATGATCCCCGCCGGTGACCAGATCGGCGTGGTGCCCGTCGCCCAAGTCCTCGACCAGGAGGTGCGGGCGTGGATCGACGCCGGCGCGCCGGGCTCCCGCTACCGGCCCACCCCCACCATCCCCCACCTCGTGGACTGGCTGGACAAACGCCTCGACTGGGCGTGCGACCACTATGCCGGCATCGACGTGTTCGCCGACGCCGTGCAGCGGGTGCGCGGGCAGATGATGGGCGCGCTGGGTGAGTTCGACGTTGAGGCCGAGCAGTGCGAGGGGGTGCCGTGCAGCCGCTGCGACCTGCGGATGCTGTTCCGCCGGCAGGACGGCACCGGGGATGTGGAGTGCCAGAACCCGGACTGCCTGAAGGTGTTCACGGTCGAGCAGTACCGGGACCTGGTCGCGTACGAGGCTGCGGAGGAACGCGCCCAGCGGGACCCCACCGAGGTGGCGGAGTTGATGCGGCTGCGGCCCCGCCGAACGGCTGATCTTCGGGCCGTGTGATCGTCCGCACTGGCGGAATCGCAGATCAGCATTTACGGTGGGCCGTGGCAGAGTCTGCCCACTGAACGTGACGGAGCCCCGCAGCCGACCTCGGCGCGGGGCTTCGCCGTATCCAGCGCGGGGGTGACGGCGTGCGGCCGACGGCGGACCCGAACGCGAAGCTCACCGCCAAGGAGCTCGCTGTGGCGCTCGGTGTGTCCCCGCAGCTGGTGAACCGCTGGCACACCGACGGCTACCTCAACCGCGACGGGGAGCGGGTGTTCCTGTCGGAGGCGGGACGCAGCTGGCGGGGGCATCGGCTGTTCCGCTACCTCGACGGGGCGAAGGCCGAAGGGGCAACCCGCCGCTCACCGAAGTCGTTCCGCAAGCCGCGCGACTGGGCGGCGTTGGACCGGAAGCCCGCCAGCGAGCTGGCGACGCGATGACCACGTTCATCCCGAGGCCCATTAACCCGGAACGGGCGGCCCGCATCCGCGAGCACGCCATGCGGTGGTACGGCATCAGCGAGCGGGAGGCGGGGCACATGCAGCGACCGGTGAAGGCGCGGCTCATCACCAACCTCGCCGCGCACTTCAAGGGCGCCCGGCAGGCGACCGTCGAGACGCGACGGATGGACGACGACAACGGGCCGACGCAGCCAGGGCGGTGATCGACGGCGGGGGTGAGCATGACCCTGCTCGACATTCGCATGGCGTGGGCCGAAGCCACCGACCGGTTCAAGCCGAAGCCACCCTCCCCCTACCTCGCCGACCCCGTCGGCTGGTGCCAGAACCGGCTTGGTGAACACCTGTGGTCCAAGCAGCGGGAGATCGCCGAGTCCGTGCGGGATCACCGGCGCACGGCCGTCAAGTCCTGCCACAACGCTGGCAAAAGCTGGATCGCCTCCCGGATTGCCGCGTGGTGGCTCGACACCCACCCGCCCGGCGAGGCGATCGTCGTGTCCACGGCGCCCACCTACAAGCAGGTCCACGCGATCCTGTGGGAGGAGATCCGCGCCGCCGCGAAGAAGGCCGCCGGCCGCGGCGACCCGCTACCCGGCCGGGTGTTGCAGTCGGACGAGTGGAAGCTCGACGACGGCACGTTGATCGGCTTCGGCCGCAAGCCGGCCGACACAGACGAGCACGGCTTCCAGGGCATCCACCGCCGGTACGTCCTCGTGATCCTCGACGAGGCGTGCGGCATCCCCGCGCAGCTGTGGACCGCCGTCGAGGCGATCACCACGAACGCCGACTGTCGCATCCTCGCCATCGGCAACCCCGACGACCCGTCCACCGAGTTCAACGAGGTGTGCAAGCCCGGCTCCGGCTGGAAGATCATCGGCATCTCCGGCCTGGAGACGCCGAACATGACCGCCGAGCGGATCGCCGCGCAGCCCGGCCTGCCAGAGCTGTTCGAACGGCTGGGGTTGGGCCCGTCGACAGAGTTCGTGCCCGAGCAGCTGCGCCCGCTGATGCTGGACCCCGAGTGGGTGGCGGACAAGATGCGCCGCTGGGGTGTCCAGTCGCCCCGCTTCACCTCGAAGGTCCTCGGCGAGTTCCCGGAAATCGGCGAGGATGTTCTCATCCCGCCGGCGTGGATCCTCGCCGCGCAGGAACGCGAATCCGAGCCCGGGCCGTGGGCGATCCTCGGTGTCGACGTCGCCCGCTACGGCTCCGACCGCACGATCCTGCTGCTGCGCCGCGGCCCGGTCGCCCGGATCGTCGGCGACCACGCCATGCAGGCCACCACCGACACCACTAGCAAGGTCATCCTGGCGAAGGATGAGCACCAGGTGGACGAGATCCGCGTGGACGGTGTCGGTGTGGGCGGCGGCGTCGTCGACCAGCTGCTGCAGCTCGGCCACGACGTGATCGACATGCAAGCCGGCAGCGGGGCGGTCGACTCGGAGCACTTCCTGAACGCCCGCGCCGAGTGGTATTGGGCGCTGCGGGAACGGTTCGAGGCCGGCGACATCGACATCGACCCGGACGATGATGAGCTGGCCGCCCAGCTCGGGGCGATCAAGTACAAGTACACGGCCCGGCAGCAGATCCAGATCGAGTCGAAGCCGGACATGAAGAAGCGTGGCCTGCCGTCTCCAGACAAGGCGGACGCGCTGATGCTGACCGCCGCAGCGACGCCGCTGCCGGAGCAGATCGTCGAGGACGAAGACCAGGCTGACTTCCGCATCTCGACGTACTGACGTTTGCAGGGGGGTGCAGGGCCATGGCCGTCGGCACCACCATCGCGAAGCGTCTCGGGTTCGTGCCCGCCGCCGAGGTTGACGAGTTGCGCCGTGACGTGGCGGTCGCGAACGCGAACACGGGCCTTGTCGCGGAGTCGCTGACGGACCTTGAGCGGCAGATGGCCGAGCCGGGCTGGGTGCGGTTCGCGCACCTGACCGAGATGGAGTTCTCGGCGACCGGCCTGATCCAGATGCGGGCGATCTGCCGCCTGATGTCGATCGCGAACCCCCTGGTGAAACGCGGGCTGAATCTGCGCAGCGCGTACGTGTGGGGCCAGGGCGTGGAGATCACCGCCCGGGCGAACGGGCAGGGCAGCGACGGCGAGCAGGACGTGCAGGCGGTCGTCTCCGCGTTCCTCAACGACGACGGCAACATGCGCGCCGTGACCGGTGCCGCCGCCCGTGACCGGCTGGAGCACGCCCTCGGCACCGACGGGGACCTGTTCATCGCGCACTTCACGCGCCCGCTGACGGGGCAGGTGCAGGTGCGGGTGATCGCCGCTGACGAGATTACCGAGGTGATCAGCAACCCGGAGGACTCGTCCGAGCCGTGGTTCTACCGGCGGGTGTGGCACGTCAACGCCATCGACCAGCAGTCGGGCATCGTGTCGCCGCAGCAGCAGGAGCGGCTGTACCCGTGCGTGGACTACCGGCCGCGGGTGCGGCCCCGCAAGCTGGGGCTGGTCGACATCGCATGGGACACGCCGCTGCTGCACGTCGACGTGAACCGGCCGCAGGGCTGGAAGCGGGGCGTCCCCGACGCGTACGCGGCCATCCCGTGGGCGCGCGCGTACAAGGAGTTCTTGGAGTCGTGGGCCGGGCTGATGCACTCCCTGGCCCGGTTCGCGTGGCGGCTGACCGCGAAGGGCAACACGAAGGCGCAGGCGCAGGCCCGGCTGGCGCAGGCCCCGCAGCGGGACCCGGCCACCGGGCGGGCCCTGGATGTCGGCGCGACGGCGATCACCCCCACCGACGCGACCCTCGAGGCGATCCCCAAGTCCGGGGCGACGATCGACGCCGAGTCGGGTCGGCCTCTCGCCATGATGGTCGCCGCCGCGCTGGACGTGCCGGTGACGATGCTGCTGTCCGACCCCGGTCAGACGGGGGCGCGGGCCGTCGCGGAAACCCTCGACCAGCCGACCGAGCTGGCGATGGGCCAGCGCCGGGACCTGTGGGCGGCCGCGTACCAGCGGATCCTCCGCTACGTGATCACGGAGGCGGTGCGGGCACCGCAGGGTCCGTTGCAGGGTGTCATCAAGCGCGACCCGTGGACGGGGCAGGAGACGGTGACCCTGGCCGGGGACACCGACCAGACGATCGACGTCGTGTTCCCGGACCTGGACGACGCGGACGTCGCCAAGGTGGTCCAGGCGATCAAGGCGGCGGCGGACACGGGCACGGTGCCGCCTGAGGTGGTGCTGCGGCTGCTGCTGACGGCGCTGGGTGTGCGGGACGCCGACACGATCGTGGAGGCGATGGTCGAGGACGGCGACTTCCAATGGCCGACGGGTCCACCCCTCGGCGGTGGGCAGTCCGCGGCGGACCTGCAGCGCGCCGGGCAGGACCCGGCCGGCGCGGGCCCGGGGCCGATGACCCCGGACGACCCGGCCGACGACGGCGACCCGAACGCCAACGACGGGAACCCGGACCAACCGAAGGAGTAGGCGATGGGCAAGTACGACGACATGACGGCGGACAAGCTGCGCGAGCAGGCCAGCAAGCGGGACCTGCCGACGTCGGGCACTAAGCCGGAGCTGGTGGCTCGCCTCGATGCCGCCGACGCCGAGCAGGCCACCACCGACACGGCGAAGGCGAACCCGCTGCTGGCCGACGACCGCACCATCAACGTCGACGAGACGCTGGCGTTCGCCGGCCGGGTCCGCGCGCTGGCCGACGAGATCGGCGAGCAGCTGACCAAGGAGGTCGTGGAGCCGCTCACCGACTTCGAGGCGACCGTCTCCGACCCCCGCTCGGGCGTGGTCACCGCGTCGACGCGCCGGGTGCGCGGGACGGTGGACGACCTGCAGCGGGACCTGCGGATCCTGGCCGCCGCGGCGGGCGCGATGGGCCAGGACGCCCTGCGGTGACGGTCGACAGCCCAGGCTTCCACGCCCGCGACAACTGGTTCTTCCGGCGGGAGGACGACGGTTCGGTGCGCATCATGGCACCGGACAGCCTCGGCCCGGGCGCGCACCAGGTGGTGGTGCTGGACCCATCGACGTGGGCGTCCGTCGTCGCGTCGGTGAGCGCGGCGGGCGAGAGTGGCGACACGTACCGGCAGGCGCTCGCCTTCCATGAGACGAAGGGCTGAACCATGACCACCGCCTACCCGATCGTCAGCTACGGGCGGTTCACCCGCCGCAGCCTGTTCGGCTGGCACCTCGAGGCCGGCCGCTACACCGACTGGCGCGCCAGCGAAGGTCGCCGGGTCGGCTTCGGCCACGCCGCGAAGTACGTGCAGCTGCGGGTCGGCCCCAGGTACGTCAAGGCCTTCCGCCGATGACCGCGCCGACCCCGACCTACTGGCTGGAGCCGACCGAACAGGTCGCCGCCGGCCTGCGCCGCTACACCCGACGCGACACCGACGGCGGGTGGACATGCGCCGAGGGCTGGCACGAGGCGCTGGTGTTCACCGGCACCGAGCCCGCCGAGTCCCGCAACACCGACCACGGGCGAGTCCTCGCCCACCGGCCGGACGTGGCACACGACGACCCCCGCTGGCCCGCCGAGTGCGCGCGCGGCTGCGGCTACCAGTTCACCGACGGCGACGTGTGGCAGGAGTGGCAGGAGCAGCTCTACCGCCGCGCCGACACCGGCGAGGTTGTGACCCTGCGGCCCCGCAGGGACTACGACCCGCCGGGTGCGCCGACGCCAGCGCCGCCCGGCGCGATGTGGAACGCCTGGTGGATGCCGGACACGCCCGCATGGCGCGGACCGGATGGCATGGCGCTGATGGTGCGCCTACCGGACGGCCACGACTGGCACGTCGACGGGGAGGCCAGCAACTGCACCCGCAAGGGCGACCACACGCACAAGTGCTGGGTACGCCAGGGCGACCCCCGCACCGGGAGCGTCACGGCCGGCAAGGACGGCGACACGTGCGCCGCAGGGGCCGGGTCAATCGCCTCCACCGGGTACCACGGTTTCCTTCGTGACGGAGTCCTCACCGCCGGCTGAGATCGTGGGAGGCGGGTGACCGTGGCGATCACCCGGGAGACGCTGCGGCAGCTCCGTCAGCTCGCCACCACCGTCGGCGGACACGCCGACGACACCACCCGGCAGCTCACCGCCGCCTGGGTGCGGGCGTGGGACGAACTCGCCCCCGCCTGGCAGCAGGCCATCGCCGACCTCATCGCCAAGGCTGCAGCCGACGGGCACTGGCCGCCGCCGTGGCAGCTGGCCCGCATGGAGCGGCTCGCCGCCGCGGTGGTGGCCACCTCCACCGCCCTCGACGGCCTGGCCGCGCAGTCCGGCATCACCATGGCCGCCGGGACCGGCCCGATCGTGGCCGCCACCGCCACCGCCGAACCGTTGCTCATCGCCTCGCAGCTACCCGCCAGCCTGGCGGCGGCCGCGGCCGGCGAGTACGCGGCGAAGCTCACCCCCACCGCCCTCGACGTGATCGTGCGGCGCACCGGGGAGCAGATCACCGCCCGCACCCGGCCCCTGTCGGCCGCCGCGACCGAGGCGATGCGCCGCTCCCTGATCCGGGGTGTGGCGGTCGGCGACAACCCCAACGCGGTGGCGCGGGACATGGTGCGGCGGGTCGAGGGCGACTTTTCGGGCGGTCTCGGCCGGGCGATTGTGGTGGCCAGGACCGAGATGTTGGACGCATATCGAGAGGTGTCGAGATACGCGCACTCGGCGAATGCGGACGTGCTCGACGGCTGGACCTGGCACAGTGCGCTAGACCGCAGATCATGCCCGGCCTGCTGGTCAATGCACGGGCGCGAGTTCCCGATCGAAACGCCAGGGCCCCTCGGGCACCAACAATGCGTACTGCCTGGCGCCGTGGTTGAGGGGCCCCGTCCCGTCGCGTCAACGGCGCGTTGGTATGCGGGAGAGGTCGTCGATGTCGAGACCGACGGCGGGCACTTCCTTTCCGTCACTCCAAACCACCCGATACTGACCCCGAATGGTTGGGTCGCTGCTGGCGACCTCCATGAAGGAAGCTACGTAGTCTGCGGCAGCGGGCTTAAGGGGCGCCTTCCGGCCGATCACCCAGACGACTACCAGGTTCCAGCCCTGATCGAGGATGTAGCGCAGACGCTCGGGGGCGCGGCGCCGATGGTTGCCGTAGGCGTGCCAACCGCCGCCGAAGATTTCCACGGCGACGGCGCCGGCAGCGAAGTCCACGTTGTACGGGCCGATGGCCTTCTGCGGAATCGCGTCCACGCCGCGCTCGCTCAGCCAGGTCAGGGACTGGCGCTCTGCGACCGACACGTTCGCGAGGTTCCAGCGAGCACTGCGTTCCCGCGACTCAGCGTTGTTGACCTTGTGCTCCCACGTCAGGGGTACGCCCCGGGTGGCCGCCTGGGCTGCGCGCATGATGACAGCGTTCTGTTCGGGAGTTCGCTGGTCGACCATCAGCCGGTTCGCGTCGGCCACGGAACGACGCGCAACCCCGGCGTCCTTCAGCCGCCGTTGAATGACGGTGCGGGAGACGCCGAAACTCTTGGCCAGGGCGTTCTCGGATTCGCCGGCCCCGTAGCGGCGCGCCAGCTCGTCGATGGGGACGTCGGTTTTGCTCATGGCGATGCGGGCGGACTTTTCGGCGGCAAGCCGTCGCGACTGCCCTTTGGTTCGCCAGAGTTCGCGCTCGATGAGGATGTCGCGCAGGCGGGCTTGGCTGGTGTGATGGCGAGCGGCGGCGGTTTCGCAACTCTCGCCGGCAGCGTAGTCGGCAACGGCCCGTTCGATGGCATCAGGGGGGCAGCGACGCTTCAAGCCGCGCAGTTCGCCGGGCGCGCGCAAGAGGTGGCGAGCGACCAACTCTCGCTTGAGTCGGACGTCCCATACCCCGTGCCGTCGAGAGGCGGCCTGGAGGCTTTCGCCGGCAACGTAGTCAGTTATCGCGTCCTCAAGATTTCCCGACGCGGTTGGTCCGGTCACGTCTACAACCTCCAGACGACCGAGGGTTGGTACCTGGCAAACGGCATCGTGACGCACAACTGCCGTTGCACCAGACTACCAAAGGTCAAGTCGTGGCAAGAGCTGGGGATCAACCTCACCGAGCCGGCCGATCAGACACCCGACGCCCGCGCCCGGTTCGATGCGCTGCCCGAGGAACGGCAGCTGACCATCCTCGGCCCCACCCGCCTGGCCCTGCTGAAAGCCGGGCGCATCCAGTGGGCGGACCTGGCGACCCGCCGTGACACCCCCGGCTGGCGGCCCTCGTACGCGCCCACCCCGGTGGCCGACCTGCAGCGCATCGTCGACCGGGCCGCCGCCTGACCGTCACCGCACACCCTCGCGCCCGAACCGGGAGGCCCGATCATGTCCAGACGGCGAACACCGCCGCCCCCCGCCCACCGCGGCGGACGTCGGCCGCGCCCTGGTCCGCTACACCCCGCGCAGCCGGCAGGTCCTGGCCGAGATCGCCGAGTCCGCCGCGTCGGCCACCCTCGACCGGCCGGCCGAGCGGGTCGCGGTCGTCGAAACGCCTGCCGTTCTCGAAGCACCCAAGGGGCGGCCAGGACGGCTGTCGATCAGACTCATAAGGGCCGGCTGGAGCCTCAACGGGAACTTCTATCCCGCGGAGGTGCTGCGCAGGGACGGACCGGCGGCATGGCCCAAAGGCACGCTGGCCTTCGTCGATCACGCGACCGACGAAGAGGACGACGCCCGGCCCGCCGGCAGCATCAAGAACCTCGCCGCGGCGCTCACCACCGACGCCCGGTGGGACGAACGCGAGCAGGCGCTCATGGCCGAGGTGCGGCTGTTCGCCCCCTGGCGGGAGCCGATCACCGACATGGCCGAGCACATCGGCATGTCCATCCGGGCGTGGGTGTACGGGGAACACGGTGAGGCCGACGGCCGGCACGGGTTCATCGTCTCCGGCATCCCCGAAGGCCGCTCCGTCGACTTCGTGACCACACCGGCGGCAGGGGGTGGCATCGTGTCCGTCCTCGAATCGGTCGGCGCCCGCGCCCTGTCGGAGGCCCGGAACGTCGGCGCGTGGCTGGAATCCCGGCTGCACCTCGCGCTCACCCAGCTCGGCGACGACATGTACGGGCAGGGCCGGCTCACCCGCGACGAGCGGATCACACTCTCGTCGGCGATCGGCGACGCCCTGCAGGCGTGGACGGCGCGGGTCGAGCAGGACGCGCCGCAGCTCTTTCAGCGGGATCTCTGGGATGACCCCGAGTCGGGCGAGCAGACGGCCGCCGAGGCCCGCCGCGCCCGCGAGCGCCGGTGGAGCAGATCCGCGCCGCCCTGCAGGCGGCCGTGCAGAAGACCCACGGCGGCAAGGACACGTACGCGTGGGTGCGCGACTTCGACCCCGACCGGGCGCTCGTCTGGTTCGACGTGAACAACCGCGACGGGTCGAAGACGTGGCAGCAGCCGTACACGGTCAACGCCGACGGCGTGGCCGGCCTGACCGGCGACCCCCTCGAGGTGATGGCCCGGGTCGTCTACGACCCGGTCGGCGCGGCCGAAGCCACCACCCCCACCCCCCAGGACATGGCCGCTGCGGCGGTTCGTGAACACGTGACGGACGGCGCCCCGCCGGCCGCACCCAACCCACCCAACAAGGAGGAGCCCGAGATGTCGGGAACCCAGGCCGGCGGTCAGTCGCCGGGCGAGGCGGGGACGGCCACCACCGAGGCCCGCACCGCCACCACCGAGGCCGCCGCGGAGGCGCGGCTGCCCATCGTCGAGGCCGAGCGGGACCAGCTGCGCGCCCGTAACACGGCGATGAGCGAGCAGCTCGCCGAGGCGCAGGCCGAGAGCCGTCGGGCGCGCGCCGAGGCGCAGGAGGCCGTCGCCGAGCGGCGTCGGCTGACCGCCAACGAGGCCGGCCGCAGCACCATCGACCGGATGCTCACCGCCGACGAGGCGGGCGTTCCCGCCGACATGCAGCCGCTGATCGGCCCGCGCGTGCACGCGCAGATCCTCAACCACGTGCCGCTCACCGACGCCGGTGACGTCGACCAGCCGGCCCTCGAGGCGGCGGTCACGGCGGCGATCCGCGCCGAGCGGGTCCACGCCGCGTCGCTGCTGGAGGCGCAGGGCGTCGGCCGGTCGCCGGCCTCGGCGCCGACGGCGACCCGAACACCCGGATGACCCGGGAGCAGTTCGAGGGCGGCATGGCCGACGTGTTCAAGACCATCGGCCTCGACGACAGCGTGGCCAAGCTCGCCGCGAAGGGGCGATGAGACATGGCGAAGAACCAGGTTTTCGACGACGGTGACCAGTTCGCCGTCGCATGCTCCGACCCGGCCGTGCCGGTGTCGGGTGACCCGGTCGTCTACGGGCAGCTGCCCGGTGTGGCCCTCATCAACGAGGAGCCCGACGGCAAGACCACCATCAAGACCAACGGGGTGTACAGCTTCCCCGTCAAGGGCGTCACCACCGCTGCGGCGGCCGCGGCGATCGCGGAGGGCGACCTCATCTACTACGTGGCGGCCAACACGCCGAAGCTGTCCAAGGCGAGCGGTGACGCGGGCGCGGTCCGCTTCGGCTACGCGCTCGCCGCGGTCGGCGGCGGTGCGACCGCCACCATCCCCGTGAAAATCGGCTACTGAGGAGATATCGCGCCGATGACTACCAACGTTCTCGACGTGCTCCCCGAGGTGGCCAGTTGGTCCGCGCGGGAAGCGTCCACCGACACCATCTACGCCGGGGAGGGTCGCAGCCTCACGGCCGCCGCCCGCCGGCAGCGCGCCTCCGAAAGCGCCGTCTACCAGCGGCGCCTCATGGAAGCCGCGCAGCTGTACGCCCGGGTCGTCAACGGCAGCCGCCGGGCCGCCCTGGACTTCCAGGAGGCCATGACCACCTCCGACTTCCAGCTGCTGTTCGGCGACATCCTCGACCGGCAGATCCTGGCCAACTACCAGCAGCAGCCGGTGGTGTGGGACCGGGTGGCCCGCCGCGGCCGCGTCCGCGACTTCCGCACCGTCAAGCGGTTCACGCTCGACGGCGGGGAGGCGATCCTCGCCGACGTGAAGCAGCAGTCCGAGTACCCGGCCGCCAGCCTCACCGACGGCAAGTACGAGTACGCGGTGACGAAGAAGGGTCGGCGGATCCCGCTGTCGTGGGAGACGCTCATCAACGACGACCTGGACGCGTTCGCCGACATCCCCCGCCGGCTGGGCAACGCCGCCCGCCGGTCGGAGGAGCGGTTCTGGACGGCGCTGTTCGCCTCGACGGGCGGCCCCAACAGCACGTTCTTCAGCTCCGGCAACAAGAACCTGCTGGCGTCGGGCGGGGCGTCCGCCCTGTCGGTGAGCGCCCTGCAGGCCGCGTACACGCTGCTTGGTCAGCAGGTCGACACCGACGGGTCGCCGATCTACATCGAGTCGGTGGTGCTGGTCGTGCCGCCGGCGCTGAAGGTGATCGCGAACAACATCATCAACGCGACGGAGATCCTCGCGGCGACCGGTGGTGGGACGGGTACCGGCCAGGACCAGCTGCGGGCGGCGAACTGGCTGCGCAACGACGTCGAGGTCGTCGTTGACCCGTGGCTGCCGATCATCGACACCACGCGGGGCAACACCGCCTGGTACCTGTTCGCGAACCCGCAGGTGGGTCGGCCGGCGATGGAGATCGGTTTCCTGATCGGCCACGAGAGCCCGGAGCTGTTCCAGAAGACCCCGAACGCGGTGCGGGTGGGGGGCGGCCCGATCGACCCGACGGACGGAGATTTCGAGACAGACAGTGTAGAATGGAAGCTAAGGCACGTATACGGCGGAACGCTCATGGACCCCAAATCGGGCGTCGCTTCGCCGGGAGCCTGATTCCCAGCCACTGTGGACTCTCTGAGATAATCGGAGAGACGGACCAGGGCAGGTGCGCGAACACCTGCCCTGGCAAATGCCGACGCTATGAAGGAGCGCCGACAATGCAGGAGCGTACCTGCTCGAAGTGTGATGTCAGCAAGCCGGAGACCGAAGAGTTCTTCCGCAAGCGCGGGACGAAGGACCGAGGCGGGCTGCGGCCCGACTGCCGGGACTGCACGAAGGCCCGCGACCGGGCGTACTACGAGGCCAACCGCGAACGGTACAAGGCATATCAGGCCGCGAACGCTGAGCGGATCCGGGCCTACATGCTGGAGTACAAGCGGGCGTACTACCGGACCGAGACCGGAAAGGCTGCCATCCAGCGGGCGAACCGCAGGTGGAACCAGTCGCCGGAAGGCAAGGCCCGCCTCACTCTCTTGCAGCAGCGACGCCGGGCGCGTGTGGCGGGGTTGGAGTCGGCATTCGCTACCGAGGACTGGACGCTCTGCCTGGAATGGTTCGGTCAGCGGTGCGCGTACTGCGGCGGATCGGCGGAGACGCTCCATCAGGAGCATGTGATTCCGGTCGAGTCCGGTGGCCCGTACGTTCCGTGGAACATCGTGCCAGCGTGCGGCTCTTGCAACAGCAGTAAGACGACCAAGCCGCTCGACGAGTGGTTTCCGGGTCAACCGTTCTACGCCGAGGAGCGTATGGCGATGATTGCCGACTACTTCGCTTTGGTGTCGCCGTGACGGGGCCCGTCCGCACGCGATCACTCCGAACGACCAACTGCTCGCCCTGCTCCTCGACGAGGTGGTGGCGCAGGGCGAGGTGCTGCGACGGATCCTGGATCGGC
>JAEVHO010000002.1 GCA_016802835.1 Micromonospora sp. ATA32
CCTCGCCCATTCCGTCAGATTCACACGAAGATCATAGCACTCACTCGATCATGCTTACGCTCACTCACACGACCTTGGAAGCGAACAGTTGATCACCCCCAGTACTACATCCCGGTCGCCGACGTGGACCGTGACCTCCTGATCGACGAGCAGCGCACCGAGCAGACGCGGCGCGGCACCGCCCGGGTGCACGGACTGCTGGTGGACGGGACCGCCCGTGATGCGTGCGCGCGATGGTACGGAGACGACGCGCTGGCCGGGCTGGCGGACACGATCCATTTCGACTGGACGGCGCTGGACGGCTGGTTCGAGGAGGACGAGCAGGTCTTCGTGCACCCCCGGAACCCGTACGCCCGGGTGGACGCGCTGCGGTCCACCCGCACCGTACGGGTGGAAGTCGATGGGACGGTTGTGGCCGAGTCGACGTCGCCCGTGCTGGTCTTCGAGACCGGTCTGCCGACTCGCTACTACCTCAATCGCACCGACGTGAACTTCCGGCACCTCGTACCGTCAGCGACGAGAACCTCCTGCCCTTACAAGGGGCGAACCAGCGGGTACTGGTCCGTCCGTGTCGACGGCACGGTCCACCCGGACCTGGCCTGGTCGTACGACTTCCCCACGGCGGCGCTTCTGCCGATCGCCGGCCTGATCGCGTTCTACAACGAGAAGGTCGATCTGATCATCGACGGGGAGCGACTCACCCGGCCGAAGACGCACTTCTCCTGAAGGCCATGACGGCCGGTGACGGCCGGCCGAGCGATGGTCACGCCGGCGTCCGTGGGAGCCGCCTGCGTCGCCGGTCGAGGCCGGGCTGGTCGGCGCGGCCGGGCGAGCCGCTCATGGTGCTGTCGAGCACTCCGACCCCGCGCTGCCCGGTCGAGGAAGGAGCAGGGCTCGCTCCCGTCCGGGCCTCGGCGGCCGGATCCCAGCGGTCCGGGCTGTCGGCGGAAGCCATGACGCGCCGCGCGTTGGGGTCCAGGGGCCACCGCCGTGTCCTGCGTCACCGTTCATCGATCGTTACCTCGATGCTGTAGTCCTGAGCCCGGTAGCAGTGGTCGCCGTACTCCACCGGGTTGCCTACCGAGTCGAACGCGCTTCGCGTCATTGTGAGCACCGGCTCGGACGGCTTCAACCCCAGGTGTTGCCGTTCGGCCGCGGTCGGCCTGCGCGCTCCGATCGCCTGGTGCGCGACGACCGGCCGTACGCCACGATCGCGCAGCAGGGCGTACAGGCCCTGCGCCTCCAGCTGCTCCCAGGTGAGGTCGGCGTGCGACTGCGGCAGCCAGTTGCGCAGGATGGCCAGCGGGCGGTTGTCGGAGAACCGCAGGCGGACGATCGAGAGCAGTTGGGCGTCGTCAGGCAGGTCCAGCGCCGCCGCCGCACGTTCGTTGCGCACCAGCTCGTGGTGAAGCACGGTGGTCGTGGGTCGCCCCGTATCGCGGTTGAGGTCGTCGTAGAGGCTGGTCAGTTCGGCGCGGCGGTGCACCTTACGGTTCGCGACGGTGGTGCCGACTCCGCGGCGCCGCAGTAGCAGGCCTTGGCTGACCAGTTCCTGGATGGCACGTCGCACTGTCGGCCGTGACAGGTTGAGCCGCTCGGCGAGGGCGATCTCGTTTTCGAAGGGATCGCCGGGCTGCAGCTGACCGGTCCGGATGGCGGTGCAGAGCTGCTCTGCGAGCTGGTGGTACAGGGGCACTGGTGAGGACCGGTCGATGGTCACGCCCACTCGGATGGCCATGGCGGAACCCTACTCCAAAAAGGCGGATTGACGTTACATGAAGATGTCAGAACAAACTCTTGACGAGACATCGATGTAACCGGCACGCTACAGCCCATGGCCGGCGGCGGGAACCAGCCGCAGGCAACGGCAGGCAGCCAGCGATGACGTCGATTGGATGACTCACATGCGCATCGGGCTCGCGGGCGTGGGACGGATTGGCGCATTCCATGCCAGGACCCTGGCGGGCCTCGACTTTGTCGACGAGCTCGTCTTGACCGACACCAACGTCCAGGCCACCCGGGCCCTCGCCGAGGAGCTCGGCGTGGAGGTCGCCGCGGACGTCGAGGCGCTGCTCGCCTCGGGCGTCGACGGCTTCGTGATCGCGACGGCCACGCCCGGGCATGCCCCGCTGCTGCGGCAGGCGATCGCCGCCGGGGTGCCGACCTTCTGCGAGAAGCCCATCGCGGCCACCCTCGAAGAGACCATCGCGCTGACCAACCTCGTGGCGGCCAGCGGGGTGCCGGTCCACGTCGGCTTCCAGCGACGCTTCGACGTCGGCTACCAGCGCGCGCGGCGCGCGGTGGAGTCCGGCGAGCTGGGGTTCGTCCACACCATCCGAGCCAACACCCACGACCAGTCCCCGCCGCACGCGTCCTACATCCCGACCTCGGGCGGGATCTTCCGCGACTGCAACGTGCACGACTTCGACATCCTCCGGTTCGTCACCGGGCAGGAGGTGGACTCCGTCTACGCAACGGGTGCCAACAAGGGAGCCCCCTTCTTCTCCGAGGCCGGGGACGTGGACACTGCCGCCGCCCTGCTCACCCTGGCCGACGGCACCATCGTGCTCGTCTCCTCGACCCGCTACAACGGCGGCGGCCACGACGTGCGCATGGAGGTGTTCGGCGAGAAGGGGACGATCGGGGTCGGGTTGGACCATTCGCTGGCGATGGGGTCCGCCGAGGAGGCGATCGACTTTCCCCGTGGCCCCCAGAACTGGTCCTTCATGGAGCGCTTTTTTCCGGCGTACCAGGCCGAGCTCACCGCCTTCGCGGACGTCGCCCGCGGTGACCGACTCTCCCCCTGCACCGTCCGCGACGCACTCGAGGCATTCCGCGTCGCCGAGGCCTGCGAGCTGTCCCGGGCGGAGGGCCGGCCGTCGCCCTCACCGAGATCAAAGGACTCTGACGCCATGACCGCTGTCAGCGCCACACCCACCCCACCAGCAGCCGGCCGATCCCGGTCTCCGACCGCATCGCCGGGGGCGCCCATCTCGTGGGGGCGTCTGCGAGGTCCCCGGCTGGGGCTACCAGCTCGAACCGCCCGTCGTGCTGCGGCAGATGCGCCAACTCGGTCTGGCCGCCACCGAATTCGGACCGGAGGGCTTCCTCCCTGACGACCCCGCGGCCAAGGCCGCGACGCTGGCCGGGTACGGCCTGAAGGCGGTGGGGCAGTTCGTCCCCGTCGTCCTGCACGACCCGGACCACGACCCACTCCCGGAGGTCGAACGCGCGATGGCCGGTCTGGTCGCGGCCGGCGCATCCACAGTGGTCGTCGCAGCTACGGCGGGCCAGGATGGCTACGACGAGCGTCCGGTCCTCGACCAGTCCGGCTGGTCGACGCTGCTGGGCAACCTCGACCGCATCACCGACGCCGCAGCCGTCCGCGGACTCGTGGCCACCCTGCACCCGCACGTGGGCACGATGGTCGAGAGCGGTGAGGAGACCGCCCGGGTGCTCGCCGGCAGCCGCGTCGGTCTGTGCCTCGACACCGGTCACCTGCTCATCGGCGGCGGTGACCCGGTCGCGGTGGTGCAGCAGAACCCGGGACGGATCGCGCACATCCATCTGAAGGACGTCCGGATCGACTTGGCCCGGCGCGTGCAGTCCGGCGAGGCCACCTACACCGATGCCGTGGCCGGTGGCATGTACGTCCCGCTCGGCCAGGGTGACGTCGACGTCGAGGCGATCGTGACGGCACTTGAGAACAGCGGGTACGCGGGATGGTACGTCCTCGAGCAGGATTGCATCCTGGCCGGCGCGCCGGCCGACGGGTCGGCGGGACCGGACCCGGCGGTCGACGTACAGGCGAGCATCGAGCACCTGCTCGCCGTGGCCGGACCGAGTGCGGCAGGGGCCTGAGGCGATGGTGACAGCAGACACCGCCGGCTATGACCTGGTGGCCATGGGCCGGTGCGGGGTGGACATCTACCCGCTCGACCACGGCGTGGGCCTCGAGGACGTCAGGCGCTTCGAGAAGTTTCTGGGCGGTAGCGCCACCAACGTCGCCGTGGCCGCAGCGCGGCACGGGCGCCGGGCGGCGCTCATCACGCGTACCGGCCGCGATCCGTTCGGTCGCTACATCCACCGGTCGCTGCGTGACTTCGGCGTCGACGACGTGTTCGTCACCGAGGTCGACGGCCCCCCGACGCCGGTCACCTTCTGCGAGATCTTCCCCCCGGACGACTTCCCGCTGTACTTCTACCGGTATCCGGCCGCGCCGGACCTCATGATCGAGGTCGAGGACCTTCCGCTCGACGAGATCCAGGCCGCCCGGGTCTTCTGGGCCACCGTCACCGGGCTGTCGCAGGAGCCGTCGCGCTCAGCCCACTTCGCCGCGTGGCAGGCCCGTGGCCGGCGGTCGCACGCCGTCCTCGACCTCGACTACCGGGTGATGTTCTGGCCTGACCCGGCCGAGGCGGGTGAACAGGTCGCCAAGGCCCTGGAGCACGTGACCGTCGCGGTGGGCAACCGCGAGGAGTGCAAGGTCGCGGTCGGCGAGACGGAACCTCAGCGCGCGGCGGATGCCCTGCTCGAACGCGGGGTGGAGCTCGCCATCGTCAAGCAGGGCCCCAAGGGGGTGCTGGCCGCGACCGCCGACGAGCGCGTCGAGGTGCCACCGTTCCCCGTGACCGTCGTGAACGGCCTCGGCGCGGGTGACGCCTTCGGCGGCGCGCTGGTCCACGGCTTGCTCAACGGGTGGGACCTGCACCGCATCCTGCGCTTCGCCAACGTGGCCGGGGCCATCGTCGCTTCCCGGCTCGAGTGCTCCAATGCCATGCCGACCGAGGCCGAGGTCGAGGCGCTCCTCGCGGCTCGGGAACAGGAGGGGTGACGGTGACGACGACGACCCGTTCGACCATTGCGGAGTTGACCGAGATCCGGGTGCGCGAGCCACGGCGGATCACCGACGGCTGGGCCGCCCGCAGGCGCCGGCAGCTCGTCGGCGGGGACGGCAGGCTGCTCATCGTAGCCGCGGACCACCCGGCCCGCGGCGCGCTGGGGGTGCGTGACGACCGTCAGGCGATGGCCTCGCGCAGCGAACTGCTGCGGCGCCTGGCCACAGCGCTGTCCCGCCCCGGCGTCGACGGCGTTCTCGGCACGCCGGACATCCTCGACGACCTGCTCCTGATGGGCGCGTTGGAGGGCAAGGTGGCCATCGGGTCGATGAACCGAGGCGGCCTGCAGGGCGCGGTCTTCGAGCTCGACGACCGGTTCACCGCGTACACCGCCGACGAGATCGCGGCCCGGGGCCTGGATGGCGGCAAGATGCTGACGCGGATCTGCCTCGGCGATCCGGACACGGCCGCCACGCTGCAGGCGAGCGCCCACGCGATCACGCAGCTCGCCGCCCACCGCGTGATGGCGATGGTGGAGCCGTTCCTCTCGGTTCGGGAGAAGGGCAGGGTGCGTAACCTGCTCGACCCCGACTCGACCATCACGTCGATCCACATCGCTGCCGGCCTGGGCGCCAGCAGCCAGCACACCTGGCTGAAACTGCCCGTGGTCGACGACCTGGAGCGCGTCATGGACGCCACCACGCTGCCGACGCTTCTGCTCGGCGGTGACCCGACACGCCACCCGGACGACACGTACGCCGCGTGGGGCAAGGCACTCGATCTGCCGGCCGTGCGCGGCCTGGTCGTCGGGCGGGCGCTGCTCTTTCCGCCGAACGGTGACGTGACCACCGCCGTCGACATCGCTTCGGGACTCGTGCACGGGAGCCGGCGATGAGCGATAACGGACGCTGGGTGCATCCCTTCGGCAGCTCCGGAGACGGCGACTTCCAGGTGTCCGTCACCGATGCCCTCGACGGGTGGCAGCACACCAGCCTGCGGGTGGCCACGCTGGCGCCGACTGTCGAGGTGAGCCTCGATCTCGGCGACAGCGAGGCCATCGTCGTGCCGCTGCAGGGCAGCTTCGACGTCACGGCGATCGACGAGGCCGGAGAGCACCACGAGGTCAGGCTTGCCGGACGGACGAGCGTCTTCGCCGGTGCGACCGACGTGGCCTACGTCCCGCGCGGCTCCGGGCTCACGGTGCGCAACGGCGGCGACGGCCCGGCCAAGGTGGCCGTCTGCGGCGCCAAGGCGACGAAGCAGAGCACGTCGCTGCCGTTCCGCCACATGTCTGCCGCCGATGTCCCCGTGGAGCTGCGGGGCGCCGGCATGGCCTCGCGCGAGGTGCGCAACTTCGGCGTCCCGCAGGTGCTCGACGCGGACTCGATCATCGCCTGCGAGGTCGTCACGCCCGGCGGCAACTGGAGCTCCTACCCACCACACAAGCACGACGAGGAGCGCGACGGGGTGGAGACGCAACTGGAGGAGATCTACTACTTCGAGGTCCGGGCGGAGTCCCCGGCGGATGGGGCCGACCCCGTCGGCTACCAGCGGGTGTACGGCACCCCGGAGCGGCCGTTGGACGTCTTCGCCGAGGTCCGCTCGGGGGATGTCGTCCTGGTACCGCACGGCTGGCACGGCCCCGCGATGGCCCCGCCCGGCTACGACCTCTACTACCTGAACGTCATGGCCGGGCCCGGTGCGACCAGGGCATGGCTCATCTGCGACGACCCCGCCCATGCCTGGGTGCGGGACTCGTGGGCTCAGCAGGATGTCGATCCCAGACTGCCGATCGGAGGACCCCGATGACCGCCGGCGCCGAAAAGGTACGCCTCACCGTCGGGCAGGCCGTGGTGCGCTTCCTGGCCAACCAGTGGAGCGAGCGGGACGGCCAGCGCCAGAAGCTGTTCGCCGGGTGCTTGGGCATCTTCGGTCACGGCAACGTCGCCGGCGTGGGCCAGGCCCTGCTGCAGAACGAGCTGGCCGACGACGAGGAGCGCCTGCCGTACGTGCTGGCCCGCAACGAGCAGGCCATGGTTCACACCGCGGTGGCTTATGCACGGCAGAAGGACCGGCTCCAGACGTGGGCCTGCACCGCGTCCGTCGGCCCGGGTTCGACCAACATGCTCACCGGGGCGGCGCTGGCCACCGTCAACCGTCTGCCGGTGCTGCTGCTGCCCTCCGGCACGTTCGCCACCCGGGCGTCCGGGCCGGTGCTGCAGGAGCTCGAGGTGCCGTACGCCGCGGACGTCACCGTCAACGACGCGTTCCGCCCGCTGTCGCGCTTCTTCGACCGGGTCAACCGGCCCGAGCAGCTGCCCTCGGCCCTGCTGGGCGCCATGCGGGTCCTCACCGACCCGGTGGAGACCGGGGCGGCGACCATCGCGCTGCCCCAGGACGTGCAGGCCGAGGCCTTCGAGTGGCCGGTCGAACTCTTCGCGCCACGGGTCTGGCGGGTGGCCCGGCCGGCACCGGAGGCCGTCGACGTCGCGGACGCAGCCGCCCTCATCCGCTCGGCGCAGCGGCCACTCATCGTCGCCGGCGGCGGGGTGCACTACTCCGGCGCGGAGCAGGCGCTGCGCGTGTTCTGCGAAGCCACTGGCATCCCGGTCGGGGAGACCCAGGCCGGCAAGGGCGCGCTGCCGCACGGTCATCCGCAGGCCATGGGCGCGATCGGTTCGACGGGCACGACGGCCGCGAACGCGCTGGCCCGGGAGGCCGACGTGGTGATCGGCATCGGCACCCGCTACGGCGACTTCACCACCGCCTCGCACACCGCCTTCCAGAATCCGGGCGTCCGCTTCGTCAACATCAACGTGGCCCGGTTCGACGCTGGCAAGCACGCGGGCCTGCCGGTCGTGGCGGACGCCCGGGAGGGGCTCACCGCCCTCACCGTGGCCCTCCTGGGACATGCCGTGGACCCGGCGTACCGGGATCTGCAGGTGAGGCTGTTCCGCGACTGGGACGCGCGGGTGGAGGCGGCCTACCACCCGCCTGCCGAGGTCACCGACGCGCTCCCCGACGGGGTCCTCACCCAGGGCACGGTGCTCGGCTGCGTCAACGAGCTGTCCGACCCGACGGACGTCGTGGTGTGCGCCGCCGGCTCAATGCCCGGTGACCTGCACAAACTGTGGCGGGTCCGGGACCGCAAGGCCTACCACGTCGAGTACGGGTATTCCTGCATGGGCTACGAGATTCCCGGCGGCATCGGGGTGCGGCTGGCCGACCCCGCCCGGGACGTCTTCATCATGGTGGGTGACGGCTCCTACCTGATGATGCCGACCGAGCTGGTCACGGCCGTACAGGAACGGGTCAAGGTGATCGTCGTCCTGGTGCAGAACCACGGTTTCCACTCCATCGGCTCGCTGTCGGAGTCCCTCGGCTCACAGCGGTTCGGCACCAGGTACCGCTTCCGCAACGACGCCACCGGCCGGCTGGACGGCGGGAAGCTGCCGATCGACCTCGCCGCCAACGCCCGCAGCCTCGGGGCGACAGTGATCGAGGTACACAGCCGCGGGGACCTCGAGCAGGCGATCAAGGATGCCAAGGCCGCCCCGGCGGACGGCGGACCCGTCGTCATCCACGTGGAGACCGATCCCACCCTCCACGCGCCGGACAGCGAGTCCTGGTGGGACGTCCCGGTCAGCCAGGTCAGCGAGCTCGACAGCACCCGGCACGCCCACGCCAGCTACGCCCGACACAAGGCCAGCCAGCACCCACTGCTGGCGCCGACCGAGAGGAGGAACCGATGACCAGGCCAGCCATGGTCGGCAGCGCCCCGGACAGCTGGGGTGTGTGGTTTCCCGACGACCTCCGGCAGACTCCCTGGCAGCGCTTCTTCGACGAGGTCGCCGACGCCGGCTACACCCGCATCGAGCTGGGCCCGTACGGCTACCTGCCCACCGACCCGTCGCGTCTGCGTGACGAGCTCGACAAGCGGGGGCTGACGGTGACCGCCGGCACCATCTTCGAGCATCTGCATCGGGCCGGCTCGTGGGACACCACGTGGAAGGCCGTTTCCCATGCGGCCACGCTGACCGCGGCCATGGACGCCCGACACCTCGTGGTCATCCCCGACTTCTGGCGCGACCCGCAGACCGGGACGGTCCTGGAAAACGCGCACCTGACTGCCGAGCAGTGGGTGGCGTACGGCGCGCAGACGAACCGGCTCGCGCGCCGCATCCGCGACGAGTTCGGCCTGCAGATCCAGTTCCACCCCCACGCGGACACCCACGTGGACACCCACGAAAACGTGGAGCGGTTCCTCCACGAGACGGACCCTGACCTGGTGAGTCTGTGCCTGGACACCGGGCACATCTCCTACTGCGGCGGGGACAACCTCAAGCTCATCGGCGACCATCCCGAGCGGATCGGGTACGTGCACCTCAAGCAGGTCGACCCCGCTGTCCTGGCGGCCGTGCACGAGCAGGGCATCGGCTTCGGCGAGGCCGTGCGGATGGGCGTCATGTGCGAACCTCCGACGGGCATCCCCGACATGCCCCCCGTTCTCGACGCCCTGGCGAACCTCGACGCGGAGATCTTCGCCATCGTCGAGCAGGACATGTACCCGTGCCCCACCGACAGACCCCTGCCCATCGCGACGCGGACCTTGACGTACCTGCAGTCCTGCGGCCCGCTACGCTGACCGGCTCCCGCGGGCGCAGCTGATGACCGGCCGCACCAGGAACCAACGATCCCCCGAACAGGCAGCACCACCCGCCTGACCCGTCCCCCCAAATCCGTCCCGACGACGTGGCGGATGAAGAAAGGCAGAAACGACATGATGCGTAGATCCCGGATGTCCCTGCTCGCGGCCGGCGCCGTGACCGCTCTCGCCCTGGCGGCATGCAGCTCCAGCGGAGGCAAGCAGACCAGCGAGGGTGACGCCGGCAAGGCTGGCACCGCCAGCACCCCGAGGATGACCATCGCCTTCATCACCCACGCAGCCCCGGGCGACACCTTCTGGGACCTGGTCCGCAAGGGCGCCGAGGACGCGGCGAAGAAGGACAACGTCGACCTGCAGTACCAGTCCGACCCGGACGGCGCGAACCAGAGCAACCTCGTGCAGTCCGCGATCGACAAGAAGGTCGACGGCATCGCGGTGACCCTGGCCAAGCCGGACGCCATGAAGGCCAATGTGCAGAAGGCCCTTCAGGCGGGGGTTCCGGTCGTCGCCCTCAACGGCGGCATCGACGCGTGGAAGAGCATGGGCGTGCTGGGCTACTTCGGCCAGGACGAGAGGATTGCCGGTCAGGCGGCCGGCGAGCGGCTCACGAGGGACGGCGCCAAGAAGGCGCTCTGCGTCATCCAGGAGCAGGGCCACGTCGGCCTCGAGGCACGGTGTGACGGGACGAAGGCCGGTTTCCCGAACACCGACAAGATTTACGTCACCGGCACCGACATGCCGAGCGTCCAGGCGGCGATCACCTCGAAGCTCCAGCAGGACAAGAGCATCGACCGGGTGCTGACCCTCGGCGCGCCGTTCGCGCTGACCGCCGTCACGTCGGTCAAGGACGCCAACAGCTCGGCCAAGGTGGTCACCTTCGACACCAACAAGGACCTCGTGGCCGCGATCAAGGGCGGCCAGGTCGAGTGGGCGGTCGACCAGCAGCCCTACCTCCAGGGCTACCTCGCGGTCGACAGCCTGTGGCTCTACAAGACCAACGGCAACACCATCGGCGGTGGCCAGGCGACCCTGACCGGTCCCGCGTTCATCGACAACACCAACGTCGCGGCTGTCGAGAAGTTCGCAAGCAACGGCACGAGGTGAGCTGACATGACTGCCACGGCCACCGAGCCGAGCAGGGGGTTGGCCGCCCGGGACGACCGGGTGGCCACCCGCCCCCTGGCGGCACGGCTGCTGAGCCGCCCTGAGGTCGGGTCGCTCATCGCCGCGATCGTGATCTTCCTGCTCTTCATGGCGGTCGCGGAGCCCTTCCGCAACGTCGCCAACGTCGGAACGATTCTCTACGGGGCCTCGACCATCGGCATCATGGCCGTCCCCGTGGCGCTGCTGATGATCGGCGGGGAGTTCGACCTCTCCGCCGGTGTCGCGGCGACCACCTCCGGACTCTCCGCTTCCCTGCTCGCCTGGAACTTCGGGCTCAACGTCTGGATCGGCATCCTGCTGGCGCTGGTCGTCTCCGTCGCGATCGGCGCGTTCAACGGGTGGCTGCTGCTCAAGACCGGACTGCCGAGCTTCCTGGTCACGCTCGGCACGTTCTTCATCTTGCAGGGCGTCAACCTCGGCGTCACGCGGCTGCTCACCGGCAACGTCGCCAGCGCCGACATCAGCGACATGGACGGCTTCGGCAGTGCCCAGAAGATCTTCGGATCGGAGGTGGCCCTCGGGCCGGTCAACCTGAAGATCACGGTCCTGTACTGGGTCGTGCTGACCGTGATCGCCGCCTACGTCCTGCTGCGTACGCGGGTGGGCAACTGGGTGTTCGCGGTGGGCGGTGACGCCGCCGCGGCGCGCGCCGTCGGCGTACCCGTCCGGGCGACCAAGATCGGCCTCTTCATGGCCGTGGGGTTCTGCGCCTGGCTCTCGGGCATGCACCTGCTGTTCCAGTTCAACACGGTGCAGTCCGGCGAGGGCGTCGGCAAGGAGTTCATCTTCATCATCGCCGCCGTCATCGGAGGCTGCCTGCTCACCGGCGGCTACGGCTCGGTGGTCGGCGCTTCGCTCGGGGCGCTGATCTTCGGCATGACCCAGCTCGGCATCAACTACGCCGGCTGGAACCCCGACTGGTTCAGGACGTTCCTCGGCGTGATGCTGCTGCTGGCGACGCTGGTGAACATGTACGTCAAGAAGAGGGCGGATCTGCGTTGAGCACCGCGACGAGCGAGCGGCACGACGCCGCCGGCCACTCGACCACCCCCATCCTCGAGCTCGAAAACGTGGGCAAGAGCTACGGCAACGTCCACGCCCTGCGCGGTGTCAGCCTTCAGGTACGCCAGGGCGAGGTCACCTGCGTGCTCGGCGACAACGGCGCCGGCAAGTCGACGCTGATCAAGGTCATGTCCGGCCTGCACGACTACACCGACGGCACCATGAACCTCGATGGCGTGCCCCGCCGGTTCGGTTCGCCGCGGGCCGCCCAGGCGAGCGGGATCGCGACGGTCTACCAGGACCTCGCGCTCGCGCCGCTCATGTCGGTGTGGCGGAACTTCTTCCTCGGCAACGAGCTGCGCAAGGGGCCGTTGCGCACTCTGGGCATCGCCCGGATGAAGCGCATTTGTGAGGACGAACTGGGCAAGATGGGGATTGTCGTCCCCGATCTCGACCGGCCGGTCGCGGGCCTGTCTGGCGGCCAGCGCCAGTGCATCGCGATCGCCCGGGCCATCTACTTCGGGGCGAGGGTGATCATCCTCGATGAGCCGACGGCCGCGCTCGGTGTCAAGCAGTCCGGCGTCGCGCTGCGGTACATCGTCAAGGCTCGCGACGCCGGTTTGGGCGTCATCTTCATCACCCACAATCCGCACCACGCCTACCTCGTCGGCAACCACTTCGTCATTCTCAAGCTCGGTCGAGTCGTGCTGGACGCGCACCGCGACGAGCTGACCCTCGAACAGCTCACGACGGAGATGGCGGGCGGCCAGGAGCTGGCGGAGCTCAGCCACGAGCTGCGCGGGATCGACCCGGGCAAGGTCATCGAGCCCGGGAAGGTCGAACACGGTCAGCTAGGAGCCCTCGCTCTCAGCCCTGAGGAACTCAAGGCCGTGGAGCGCGAAGAAGAGGAGGAGCTGAGGGCATGAGCGCATCGCCCCTGCGGGTCGGGATCATCGGCGTAGGCATGATGGGTAGCGACCACGCCGACCGGCTCGTCCACCGCGTCGCCGGAGCGGAACTGGTCGCGGTCTCCGACCCGGACGCCGCCCGAGCCGCCGAGCTGGCCGCGCGTTTCGACGGCGTACGCACCGTCGCTGACCCGCTCGAACTCATCGCCGACTCCGGCGTCGACGCCGTGCTCATCGCCTCACCCGGCTTCGTCCACGAGGAGCAGGTTCTCGCCTGCATCGAGCACGGCAAGCACGCCCTGTGCGAGAAGCCGTTGACGATGGACAGCGAGTCCTCGCTGCGCCTGGTCGAGGCCGAGCGGAACAAGGCCGGTCGGCCGCTGATCCAGGTCGGCTTCATGCGGCGTTTCGATCCGGAGTACGCCCGGATGAAGCGACTGCTCGACTCCGGTGACCTCGGGCGCATCCTGCTCGTGCACAACACACACCGCAACAAGACGGTCCCGGAGTCGTTCCGCTCGGAGATGATCGTCAGCGACTCGCTCGTGCACGAGGTCGACGTGTGCCGCTGGCTGTTCGACGACGAGATCTCCACGATCACCATCCTCGCGCCGAAACCGACCGGCAGGGCGGCCGAGGGCGTACTCGACCCTCAGGTGGCCATCTTCCAGATGGCCGGCGGCGGGATGGCCACGACGGAGGTCTTCGTCAGCTGCCAGGTCGGCTACGAGGTCCGCTGCGAGGCGGTGGCCGAACTCGGCAACGTGACCGTCGGCCTGGGACAGGAAGTCTTCGTCCGCAGCGACAACCACTACGGCGGCCACATTCCCGACGACTTCCGCGACCGCTTCGCCCGCGCCTATGACCTGGAGGTCCAGGCCTGGGTCAACGCATCACGCCGAGGCGACGTCGTCGGGCCGACCACCTGGGACGGCTACGCCGCCACGGCGGTGTGCACGGCCGGCCTGCAGTCTCTCGCCACCGGCAGGCCGGTACCGGTCGGTATGGCCGACCGCGCCGAGGTCCTCCGGGGACGGCAACGTGAAGCTCGCCCTTGACCCGTACATGTTCCGGCAGGTCCCTCTGCTGGAGCTGCCGGCTCTGGTCGCGGAGCGGCCGCTGGGCAGCGCCGCCCACCTTCGAATCCTCCTAGACCATCCGGCACACCGCCGCCAGCCCGCACGCGGAAGGACCGTGAGCATCGTGAGCACCTCACCTGCCCGTATCACCCATCTCATCGGCGGTCGCCCCTGGGATGGCACCGCTGAGCGCACCAGCGACGTCTTCAACCCGGCGTCCGGAGAGGTCACCGGCCGCCTCGACCTGGCATCCGCGGACCTCGTCGGCGAGGTCGTCGCCACGGCCCGGACCGCCTGGGAGACCTGGGCCGAGACGTCGCTGGCCAAGCGCACGCGCGTACTGTTCGCGTTCCGCGAGCTGCTCAACGCGCGTAGGCATGACATCGCCGCGCTGATCACCGCCGAGCACGGCAAGGTGCTCGACGACGCGCTCGGCGAGGTGACGCGGGGGCTCGAGGTCGCCGAGTTCGCCTGCGGGATCCCGCAGCTGCTGAAAGGCGGGTTCACCGAGAACGCCTCCACGAAGGTGGACGTGTACTCGCTCCGGCAGCCGCTCGGGGTCGTCGCCGTGATCTCCCCGTTCAACTTCCCCGCCATGGTCCCGTTGTGGTTCATCCCCATCGCCATCGCCTGCGGAAACGCGGTGGTCCTCAAGCCCAGCGAAAAGGATCCGTCGACGGCCACGGCCGTGGCCCGCCTCTGGACCGAGGCCGGCCTGCCGGACGGGGTGATGAACGTGGTGCACGGTGACAAGGAAGCCGTCGACGCGCTGCTGACCCACCCTGACGTCAAGGCCGTCTCGTTCGTCGGCTCCACGCCCATCGCCCGGTACGTCTACGAGACCGGCACGGCGCACGGCAAGCGGATCCAGGCCCTCGGCGGCGCCAAGAACCACATGCTGGTCCTGCCCGACGCGGACCTCGACCTCGCGGCGGACGCCGCGATCAACGCCGGCTTCGGTTCCGCCGGCGAGCGCTGCATGGCGATCTCCGCGCTCGTCGCGGTCGACACCATCGCCGACGAGCTCGTCGAGAAGGTGACCGAACGGATGCGCAAGCTGCGCACCGGCGACGGCACCCGCGGGTGCGACATGGGGCCGCTCGTCACCGGCGCGCACCGCGACAGGGTGGCCGGCTATGTGGAGGCGGGCGTCGGTGAGGGCGCGACCCTGGTCGTCGACGGCCGCAAGGACGAGTTCGACGGCGGCGAACAGGGCTTCTGGCTCGGTCCGACCCTGTTCGACAAGGTGACCCCGCAGATGTCCATCTACCGGGACGAGATCTTCGGCCCGGTGCTGTCGGTGCTTCGCGTGCGGTCCTACGAGGAGGGGCTGGACCTCATCAACGCCAACCCGTACGGCAACGGCACCGCCATCTTCACCAACGACGGGGGCGCGGCCAGGCGCTTCCAGAGCCAGGTGGAGGTCGGCATGGTGGGCATCAACGTGCCGATCCCGGTGCCGGTGTCCTACTACTCGTTCGGTGGTTGGAAGGACAGCCTCTTCGGCGACAGCCACGCTCACGGCATGGACGGCGTCCACTTCTACACCCGCGGCAAGGTGGTGACCTCGCGCTGGCTCGACCCGAGCCACGGTGGGCTCAACCTGGGCTTTCCTCGAAACGACTGAGCTCCTTCGCCGTTGCACCGCGGGCCGGCGACGGTCTGCGGTGGGCGCAGGGGCGGGTGTCGACGGGGGTGGACTTGTCCGCATGGAGCCAGACCCTCTCGCCGGGAAGCACACGCTCGTCGACGCGCCGGTCAGGTGTCCGCGGCGAACTCGGCCACGGCTCGTCGGATCTCCGCGATGTCAGACCATTCGCGGCTGGGGTGTACGCGGTTCGTGAGCAGGACCACCACGAGGTCCCGGCTGGGGTCGACGAGGAGTGATGTGCCGGTGAAACCGGTGTGGCCGTATGCCCCGGCCGTCGCCAGCGTACCCATCCAGTGCAGGTCGCCGATGCGTACGCCGAGGCCGTGGCGGAAGCCCGGGTCGATGGGCGGCGGCAGCTGATCGCGGGTCATTTCCGCCACGGTATCCGGGCGTAGGACGCGGACCTCGTCGACGGCGCCGCCCTGCCGCAGCATCTCGCCGAAGCGGGCGACGTCGGCGGCGGTGCCGAACAACCCGGCATTGCCCGCGGTCCCGCCGAGGGACCACGAGTTCTCGTCGTGGACGCTGCCGCGCAGCATGCCGCGGCCGATGTGGGGCTGGTATTCGGTGGCTGCGGCCGGGCCGCGCGTGCGGGTTCGGGCAGGAAACCAGTGTCGGTCAGTCCCAGGGGCCGGCAGATCCGCTCGTGCACGAGGTCGGGCAGCCGGTGGCCGGTGATCCGCTCGGCCAGCAGTCCGGCGGCCATGAATCCCACGCAGGAATATTCGAAGGTTGTGCCGGGTCGGTTGGCCAGTGGGGCGCGCAGCACCGCCTGGACTCGGGACGCCTGGTCCGGCCAGTCCGTCCACAGTTGCAGCAGCGCCGGCAGCCCGGAGGTGTGGGTGAGCAGGTGGCGAAGGGTGATTCGCCGTCGCTCGCCGTCGCTGAAGGTGGGCAGCCACCCAGCGATCGGCTCGTCGAGATTCGTCCTGCCCTCGTCGACGAGGGTGAGCAGGACGGCCGTGGTGAACAGTTTCGTCACCGACGCGAGGTCGAAGATCGTGGACTCCAGGGCGGGCTGGAGGGTCTCCGGATCGACCAGGGTGCCGTCCGCGTCGGCATACCGAGACAGGTGACCAACAGTAACCAGGTCGGTGATGTAGCCGCTTCGCTGGATCAGTGCGACGGCCGCGCTGTAGAGCGGGTGATGTCCGCCTTCGAAGCCGCTGACCAGCGTTGATTTCAGTCTGGACACGGAGAGCACCGTAGCGCAGCCGGCATCTTTCTTCATCTCGCGCCCGTTCGCCGGAAACTATTGACAGCGTTCCGTCACCCCTTGATACTCGGTCGCCGGGCGTACGGCCGCCGCCGCCAGCGGCGGCGGAGAACGCGGCGCCCTTGGCACTCGCGGCGATGCGGCCGTGGCATACCGGAGGGAAGGAACGTGAAGCTCCCCAGCGCGCTGAGCTCACCAGCGACCAGGTGTCTGGTGGCCGTCGCGGCCGCCGCCCTCGTCGCGACGGGCTGCTCCAGCGGCACACCCGGCAAGGAAGGGTCGACCGGCGGCACGCTGGTCGTCGGCTACACCGCCGACCCCAACACGCTCGACCCGTGGAAGGCCACCCAGTTCCAGGCGGTGCATCTGCTCGAGCAGATGTACGGCACGCTCACCGAACTCGACGGCGACCTCAACGTCAAGCCCGGTCTGGCCGAGAAGTGGCAGTACGCCGACGGCAACAGGACGCTGACCCTGACGCTGCGTCAGGGCGTGAAATTCCACGACGGCAAGCCGTTCAGCTCCGCCGACGTCAAGTCGTCCATCGAGCGCATCCAGCAGCCCGAAACCGCGGCGGTGGCCGCGGCCACGGTCAAGTCGATCCAGTCGGTCGACGCGCCCGCCCCGCAGACCGTCGTGCTGCACCTGGCGGCACCGGACGCGGGACTGCTCGCCGGGTTCGCCACCACCAACCTGGCGATGCTGTCCAAGGATGACACCTCGGATGCGGTCGGCCAGAAGCCCAACGGCACCGGCGCCTTCACGTTCAACAGCCGCACCGCCGGCCAGTCGGTGAAGCTGACCGCCAACGGCGACTACTGGGGTGGCAAGCCGAAGGTGAGGGGCCTCGAGTTCCGCATCATCCCGGACCAGACGTCGGTCGTCGCGGCCCTGCAGTCGGGCAACGTCCAGTTCGCCACGCTCGACGATCCGCTGGTGGCCAAGTCGGCCGAGGGCAGCGGGCTCAAGGTGGCCAAGACGCCGAGCCTGTCCTACCACGTGCTGCAACTCAACGCCCACAAGGCGCCGCTGGACAAGCTTGACGTACGGCTCGCCATCTCCTGCGCCATCGACCGGAAGCAGGTCCTGGACACCGCCGCCCTCGGTGAGGGCGAGGTGACCGGGCCGATCACGTCCCCGGCGTACAAGTCCGACCCGAACGCCCGTCCCTGCCCCACCCGGGACGTGGCCAAGGCCAAGCAGTTGCTGGCCGGCGCCGGCCTCGCCAACGGCGTCACCATCCCCGCGATCGTCTCCCAGGGCGAGTACGCCACCTCCGTCAACGAGGCGCAGAACCTGCAGGCCCAGCTCCAGGAAGCCGGCATCAACCTCACCCTGCAGACGCTGGAGTCCGGCGCGTTCGTGGACAAGTGGGTCGCCGCCGACTTCAGCGCGGCCGTGGCGCTCAACGGCGGCCGCCCGGACCCCGACGGCATGTACGGGCGCTACTTCACCAGCGGTGGCAACCTGAACAAGGTGGCCGGCTACTCCTCGCCGGAGCTGGACAAGCTCTTCGCCGAGGGCAAGGCGACCACCGACCCTGCCAAGCGCAAGGAGATCTACACCCAGGTTTCCCGGCACCTGGAGGACAACGCGGCATGGGTGTGGCTGTTCTCGAGCTACGGCTACACCGCGACCACCCAGGGCGTCTCCGGCTTCACGCCGATGGCCAACGGCTCTTTGCAAGGCCTGCGCGAGATCTCGCTGCAGTAACCGCCTGACCTGCCGGGCGGTGCACGCACCGCCCGGCAGGACCCTCACTCAAGGAGGTGCCGGTGCGGTCCATCGCACGTCACCCGCTGGCCCGCAGGCTCGTGGAGACGGTGCTCACCCTCTTCGGGGTCGCGGTGCTGGTCTTCACCACCCTGCGGGCGATTCCCGGCGACGAGATCACCGCCACCCTCGGCACCGAGGCAGCCGGGCTCAGCGCCGAGCAGCAGGAGTCGCTGCGCGCCTACTACGGCATGGACAAACCGCTGGTGCTGCAGTTCTTCTCCTGGCTGGGTAACGTGCTCACCGGCAACCTCGGCTTCTCCCGCCGGGCCGGAGCCACCGTCGGAGAGATGACCGCGAACGCCCTGCCGGTGACGATGGAGCTGGCGGTCCTGGCCACCGTCGTCGGTCTGCTGATCGGGGTGCCGCTCGCCATGCTCTCGGCGTCGCGCCCCAACGGCATCCGCGACGGATTCGGCCAGCTTGTCGGCCTGGCTGCCCTGTCCGTGCCGAACTTCGTCCTCGGCGCCGCGCTGCTCACCGTGGTCTCCAGGTACGCGCACTACAACCCCAATGCCCAGGGTTTCGCCCCGCTCACCCAGGACCCGCTGCTGAACCTTCAGCAGATGCTCTTTCCGGCGCTGATCCTCGGCTTCGGCCTCGCGGCCCCGATCATGCGCACCGCACGGTCGGCGCTGCTGGAGGTGCAGACCCAGGACTTCGTCCGCACCGCCCGCGGCAAGGGCGTCGCACCGTGGCGGCTGCGGGTCCGTCACGTGCTGCACAACGCCTTGAACCCGATCGTCACCATGACCGGCATCCAGTTCGGCTACCTGCTCGGCGGCGCCGTGGTGGTCGAGCAGATCTTCTCCGTGCCGGGCCTCGGACGGCAGGTCCTCGCGGGAATTCAACAGAAGGAGTACGCCGTGGTGCAGAGCACGGTTCTGGTGATCGCGACCACGTTCGTCGTGGTCAATCTCCTCACCGACCTGCTCTACCGGATCATCGACCCCCGGGTGCGTGCCGCATGAGCCAGCACAGCACGAAGTGCCATGGAGGGCGGGCATGACCGCCGCCGTGGCCGGGCAGCAGGTGCCGGTGGCCGCACCTCCCACCCGCACGGCGGCGTGGCGGCGACTGCTGCGCAGCCCCGCCGGTCTGGTCGGCGCGGTGCTGGTGGCGCTCGTCGTCGCCGCCGCGGTCACCGCCCTGCTCGGGATGACTCCGTACGACCCCATCGCCCAGCACCCGCAGGCCCGCCTGCAGCCGCCGTCGACCCAGTACTGGTTCGGCACTGACCAGTTCGGCCGCGACGTCTTCTCGCGTTCCCTGGCCGGCGTGGGCAACTCCCTGCGCGTCGCCGTCGTCGCGGTCTTCCTGTCCGCCCTCGTCGGCACCACCGCCGGCATCTGCGCCGGCTTCTACGGCGGCAAGGTACGCGGGCCGGTGCTGGCCGTGACGAACGTGCTCTTCGCCTTCCCGCCGCTGCTGCTCGCGCTGACTCTCGCGGCCACGTTCACCCGCAACTGGCTGACCATCGCGATCGCGATCGCCATCGTCTATGTGCCGATCTTCGTCCGGGTCAGCCGCGGGCCGGTGCTGTCGCTGCGCGAGACCGACTTCATCAAGGCGGCCCGGGTGCTCGGCATCCCGACCTGGCGGATCCTGGTGCGTCACCTGCTGCCGAACCTCGCCGCCATCGTCATCGTCCAGGTGACCTTGTCGCTGTCCTGGGCAGTGCTCACCGAGGCCGCGTTGAGCTTCCTCGGCCTGGGCAGCCCGCCACCCGCGCCATCGCTGGGGTCGATGTGTTCGACGCCAAGATTCTGGCTGGTACGGCCTGGTGGAACCTGGCGGCGCCGGGCGCCGTCATCGTCGTCTTCGTGGTCGGGCTCAATCTGCTGGGCGACGGGCTGCGCGACGCTCTCGACCCGAGAAATGGACGCAACGCATGATGGATCGCCTTGGTGACCTGCTGACCGAACAGGTCGACGACCGGTACGCCGGTCTCGACACCGCGTCGGTCGCGCAGTTGGCGGCGGTCATGAACGACGCCGACGCGACAGTGCCCAGCGCCGTGCGCGCTGCGCTGCCGCAGATCGTGCCGGCCATCGAGGGGATCGCCGACCGGCTGGCGGCCGGCGGCCGGCTGCTCTACGTCGGGGCGGGCACCGCCGGCCGGATGGGGGTGCTCGACGCGTCGGAATGCCCACCGACGTTCAGCACCCCTCCGGAACTGGTGCGCGCCGTCATCGCGGGCGGCACCGAGGCGTTGCTCGCGGCCAAGGAGGGCGTCGAGGACGACGAGGCGGCCGGCGCGGCGGTGATCACCGAATGCGCGGTCACGGCCGCCGACGTGGTCGTCGGTATCTCGGCGAGCGGCCGTACCCCTTATGTCCTGGCGGCCATCCGGGCGGCTCGCGCGCGTGGCGCGCTGACGGTCGGGGTGTCCTGCAACGCCGGCACACCGCTCAGCGCCGCCGCCGACCGGGCGATCGAGGTGCTCGTCGGCCCCGAGGTGCTGGCCGGCTCGACCCGGCTGAAGGCGGGCACAGCGCAGAAGTTGGTGCTCAACATGATCTCGACGATCTCGATGATCAGGCTGGGCAAGACGTACGGCAATCTCATGGTCGACCTGCGGGTGACCAACGTGAAACTGCGCGACCGGGCGGTCCGCATCATCCGGCGGGTCACCGGTGTCCCCCGCGCCGACGCCGAGGCGGCCCTCGACCGCGCCGACCTCGATGTCAAGACCGCGATCCTCCTGCTCGACCGCTCGGTGGCGGACCCCGGCCAGCGGCTGGCCGCGAGCGGTGGTCGGCTGCGTGAAGCGCTGGAGGCGAGCGCGTGAAGGTCCTGGGCATGATTTCCGGTACGTCCCACGACGGCATCGACGTGGCCGCCGTCGACTTCACGCTGCGCGACGGTGTGCTGCACGGCAGCGTCGACTACGCGGGGAGTTCGCCCTACCCGGAGGACCTGCGCGGCCGGCTGATGCAGGCCCTGCCCCCGTCGGCGCTGACCTTCGCCGAGGCGTGCGAACTGGACACGCTGATCGGTCAGGCGTTCGCCGAGGTGGCCGCCGACGCGGCCGAGCGGGCCGGCGGGGTGGACCTGATCTGCTCCCACGGACAGACCGTCTACCACTGGGTGCAGGGACGGCAGGTGCGGGGCACCCTGCAGATCGGGCAGCCGACCTGGATCGCCGAGCGCACCGGGGTCCCGGTCGTCGCCGACGTCCGGGTGCGGGACGTGGTCGCCGGGGGTCAGGGTGCGCCGCTGGTGTCGATGATGGACGTCATGCTGCTGTCCGGCCTTCCGGGCCGGCCGGCCGGCCTCAACCTGGGCGGCATCGCCAACATCACCGTGCTGCGGCCGATCGGTGGCGGCGGCCCGGTGGCCTACGACACGGGGCCGGCGAATGCGCTGATCGACGCCGCCGTCGTGCGGGCCAGTCGCGGCCGGCTGCGGTACGACGAGGACGGCCGCCTCGCCGCCGGCGGCCGGGTGGACGACGCCCTGCTCACCGAACTGCTCGCCGAGCCGTACTACCGGCTGGACCCGCCGAAGACCACCGGCAAGGAACTGTTCCACGCCGACTACCTGGAGAGGGCACTGACCGCTCATCCTGGTCTGTCGGACGCGGACATCGCCGCGACCCTGACCGCGCTGACCGCGCAGACGGTCGCCGACCAGGTACGCCGCCACCAGGTCGACACCCTCGTCGCCTCCGGCGGGGGGTGCGCCAATCCGAGCCTGATTGCGATGCTGCGTGAGCGGCTGACCGGGGTGCGGGTCACGACCACCGCCGAGTTCGGCGCGCGACCGACACCAAGGAGGCAATCGCCTTCGCGCTGATCGGCTGGCACACGCCCACGGCCTGCCCGGCACCGTGCCGTCGTGCACCGGCGCCACCGGCGCCCGGGTGCTCGGCGCCATCGTGCCCGGCGCCACCGCCCTGCGCCTGCCCGAACCACTGGCCACCGCCCCCACCGGGCTGCGCTTGACCGGAGCCTTCTGATGACCGCCCTTCTCGAGCTTGCGGACCTGCGCGTGTCGGCCCGCTCCGGCCGCGCCGACCGGGAGATCGTGCACGGGGTCGACCTGACCGTCGAGGCCGGGCAAACGGTCGCCGTGGTCGGCGAGAGCGGCTCCGGCAAGTCGCTGACCATGCTGGCCGTGATGGGCCTGCTCGCCGATCCGCTGCACCTCACCGGCGGGGCGGTGCGGCTCGGTGGCCGCGACCTGACCGCGCTGTCCGAGCGGAAGCTGCGCGCGATCCGCGGCAACGACGCGGCGATGATCTATCAGGACCCAATGACGTCGCTCAACCCGCTGATGCGCGTCGGCGACCAGGTCATCGAGGCGATGACCGCGCACGGCGTGCCGAAGGCCGAGGCGGGCCGGCGGATGCTCGACCTGCTGGCCCGGGTCGGCATCCCCGATCCGAAGCGCACCGCGCGGGCCTATCCGCACGAGTTCTCCGGCGGGATGCGTCAGCGGGTGATGATCGCCTGCGCGCTGGCGATGCGCCCCCGGCTGCTGATCGCCGACGAGCCGACCACCGCGCTGGACGTGACCATCCAGCAGCAGATCCTGGCGCTGATCGACGAACTGCGCCGGGAACTCGGCATGACCACCATCTGGGTCACCCACGACCTCGGTGTGGTGGCGCGCCTGGTCGACCGGGTCGTGGTGATGTACGCGGGCCACGTGGTCGAGGACGCGCCGGTGCGGCAGCTGTTCAGCGCTCCGCAGCACCCGTACACGAAGGCGCTGCTGGCCGCCCTGCCCGACCCGAGCGACGACGACCGGCCACCGCTGGCCCAGATCCCCGGACGGCCGCCGGCCGCCACCGACCCGGTCGAAGGATGCCCGTTCCGGCCACGGTGCTCGCAGGCCGTCGACGCGTGCGCGACCCGCCCTCCGCTACAGACGCGAATGCAGGGACGGGCCGCATGCTGGGTGCCCCCGCACGAGTGGAGGAACTGATGCTCACGGCGACCGATCTGGTCAAGCAGTACCCGGTGCGGGGCGGCGACGGTGTCGTGCACGCCCTCGCCGGGGTCTCGCTGACCGTCGGGGACGGAGAGACCCTCGGCATCGTCGGCGAGTCCGGCTGCGGCAAGTCGACCCTGGCGAAACTGCTGGTGCGGCTGGAGGATCCGACCTCCGGCCGGGTGGACCTGGACGGGGTGGACCTGACCGAGCTGCGGGGACCGGCGTTACGCCAGCAGCGCCGGCACATCCAGATGCTGTTCCAGGACCCGTACTCGTCGCTCAACCCGCGGCTGCGCGTCGGCCAGGCCCTCGGCGAGGTGCTGGCTGTGCACCGGCTCGCCGACGGCCGGCAGCGCGAGCGGCGGGTGGGCGACCTGCTGGAGATGGTCGGGCTGGCCCCGGCGTTCGCCGACCGCTTCCCACACGAGCTTTCCGGCGGGCAGCGGCAACGGGTCGGCATCGCCCGGGCCCTCGCGGTGGAGCCGAAGGTGCTGCTGCTCGACGAGCCGGTGTCGGCGCTCGACGTCTCGGTCCGGGCCGAGATCATGAACCTGCTGGTCACCCTGCGCCGCGAACTGGGCCTCAGTTACGTGTTCATCAGCCACGACGTGGCCATGGTGCGGCAGATCAGCGACCGGGTCGCGGTGATGTATCTCGGTCGGGTCGTCGAGATCGGCGACTGGAAGTCGGTGCTGGACAACCCCCGGCACCCCTACACCGCCGCCCTGCGCGCCGCGGTACCGGCGCCCAATCCGGAGCTCTCCCAGCCGATCGAGGCCACCGTCTCCGGTGAGGTGCCCAACCCGGCCGCCCCGCCGTCCGGCTGCCCGTTCCACCCTCGCTGCCCGCTGGCGCAGGACGCGTGCCGGCGGCTCGACCCGGCGTTGCTGCCGCTTCCGCTGGGTTCCGGCCACCAGGTGGCCTGCCACGTGGCCGCCGAGCGGGTGACCGACCGGTCGGGGCAGCTGACGCCGTCCGGCTCGTGACCGCAACGGTACGGGTTCGCCGGGCGGTGGCGGCCGACGCCGACGCCGCCGGCGGCGTCTTCCTGGCCTGCTGGCACCGGTCGTACGCGGACCTGCTGCCGCCGCAGGTGCAGGACCGCTACGACGAGGCGAGCGCGGTGGCGCTGTGGCGACGCGTCCTCACGGCTGCGCCCGACGGCGTGCTCGTCGCCGACCAAGCAGGGCACGGGGTTCGCGGCGTCGTGCGCTTCGGCGCGGACCCGAACGACGCGCGTCACGGACACGTGTTCAGCCTGTACGTGCACCCGGACGCCCAGGGGCTCGGGTTGGGTCGGACGCTGCTGGACGCCGCGGCCGGGAAGCTGCGGGCCGCCGGGTACGCCACGGCGACGTTGTGGGTCTTCGCTGGGAACGCTGCTGCCCGCGCCTTCTACGCGGCGCAGGGCTGGACGCCCGACGGCGGCACGCGGGTCGAGGAGGCGTACGGCGAGCCCGAGGTGCGGCTGCGCCGGAACCTGGCCGACACCGACGGGACCTGCCGACGTCCGTAAGTACCTGGCCGACCTCCATCCCTGCCACCAAAACAGGCGACACGGACGCCGGTGCCGTTACATTGATCTGTGTCTACTCGCGTGGCAGGACCGCTGCACGCTTACCCCCTGCCGCTGCCCCCACCGTGACCGAGGAACGACGGTCGGTGCCTGGGGTTTTCATCTTTGCGTTACACCGGTACGGTGCCCGGATGCGACATATCGGAACCTTGATCGCCGCGATCGTTATCGGTCCGTTGGCCTGGATCCTTCTCGCCATCGGACAGGACCACTCGGTCCAGGCCTTCACGACGGCGCAGAGCAGCGGCGCCTTCAACACGGGTGACTTCGCTCGGACCGCGCTGCTGCTGGCAGCGGCTGGAATCCTGCTCGGGCTCATCGCCACACTGCGATTCTCCCCGCTCGGCGCCGTGCTGACCGGGGTCGTGTACGCGGGCACTTACCTCGCCATGCTGACCCGCCCGACATGGCTGATGCGCCTCCTCGGCCACAAGGTGACCGTGGCCGGCCAGCACGCCGACCTGGCTACCCCGGTGCGGACCGGCACGACGCTGCTGATCGGTGCCGCGTTGCTGGTCGCCGTGCCCAGCGTTCAGCGCTGGCGGCGCTGGCCGCGACCAGCCGCCGAGGCGTCCGAAATGGAAGCTCCGGAGAACTTTTCTTCGCCTGCCGTTCCGGCACAGGATCGCCCGCTCGGCGCCGAAGGGCTCGGCCTGACGACGGCAAGCCAGACTCCGCAGCCCGACGCGACCACCGACAACTACACCGGACCGCAGCCGACCGGGGTCGGTGCTACTCACTGGGCGAACACGCTGCGAAGCAACTCAGAGGCACGGCGATAGTCGGGCAACCACGCCGGCTGCCCGCACGAACAGCCTCGCCGCGGTCCTCATCGCCGCTGCGGGTGGCGCACCCACCCGCAGCGGCGATCCTCGCCAGCGGGAAACGATGGGCGACGAGCCGGGGCAGCGCGGAGGTGCGGCTGCGCCGGAACCTGCCGGTTGGCACGCCCCGAATAGAGAATTTCAACAAGATCTGCTGGTGATAAACTTTCCAGCATGGCAACGGCCCCCTGGCAGGCGGTGAGGGCCCTGGTCGACCAGGTACGACGGGCGCTGTATGACTACGTCCGCAGCCAGGACCTAATCATGTCGGAGAGTCACGCGAACCTGGTCAACGATGCGGACGAGAGCCAGCGGCGCCGGCCGACCGAACGATGCCGGAGCAACCCCCAGCTCGACGGAGATCCGTCAACGGATCCGCGCCTCACTGGGGCTTGCTGGTCAGCCGCCAGAGAGGATCCGGAAGATTACTGGCGAACAACCCGGGCTTGGGTAGCCGGTCGAACGGCGGCGAGGAACATGGCCAGGGCGACGGCCTGGATGCCGGCCACGGTGACGATCATGGCGGTGATCGAGTAGTCGTAGAGAGCGCCGGTGAGCAGACCACCGACCAGGGTCGCCGCGCCCAACCCGGCGGCGAAGATGCCGTAAGCGGTGCCCCGCCGAGCGGCAGGGACGATGTCGGCGATGGCCGCACGCATGGTCGACTCCTGGATGCCGAGCACTGCGCCCCAGGCCAGGACCCCGGCGACCGCGGTCGCCGAGGTGGTGGTGAAGGCAGCCAGCGGGATCAGGGCGGTCAGGACGGGTACGGCGGCCAGTACCCGGACGCCGGCCCGGTCGTACAGCCACCCCGAGGCCAGCGCGCGAACGCGTCGATGCCCATCGCGGCGGCGTACACGACCGGGACCACCGCCACCGGTACGACGTGCCGAGTGGCGAGGTGGAAGCTGAGCACCCCGAAGGTGGCATAGCCGGCCGTGGTCAGCACCGTGAACGCCAGATAGGTCCAGAACACGCGGGGCAGCCGCGCGCCCGGCGGGGCCGGCGCTGCGCCGCGTTGACGGCCAGGTTCGAAGCGACGCGGGTCGGGCACGCCGGCGCGTAGCCAGAGCAGCAGGAGCAACGCCGCCACGGCGGGTACGGCCAAGGTGAGGAACGCGGGTCGGTAGTTGTGGGCGGTGGCGGCCAGTACGGCGGCGACCAGCAGCGGCCCGGCAACGCCGCCGGCCTGGTCGAGCGCCTCATGGACGGCGAAGCCCTTGCCACGGCCCACCGCCGCAGCGGCGTGAGAAAGCATGACATCCCTCGCCGGGCCGCGGATCGCCTTGCCGGCACGCTCCGCGATGAACAGCGCCGCAGCCAGCCACAGCGTGGTGGTCAGCCCGAGAGCGGGCACGGCGACCATGGTCACGGCGTAGCCGACCAGGACGAGGGGCCAGTATGCCCGGGTACGGTCGGCCAGGGGCCCGGTGCCCAGCCGCCCGGCCAGGGCGAACGCCTCCCCCACGCCGGTGACCAACCCGACGAGGGTCGCGGACGCGCCGAAGGTGGCCAGGTAGGGTCCGATGACCGACCGGGCGCCCTCGTACACCACGTCCGACAGCAGGCTGACAACGCCGAACGCGGTCACGAACCGCCACGGCGTCCACCTGATCGCGCGCGGGCCTTTCACCCATGCAGTCTCGCCGACCGGCAAGCCGGCTGGGCATGGATCAGCCGAGCGACTGCCACTGGTTCGCCTCGCCTGGCGGCCGAGGTGGATCTGGAGCGCAGCGCGGCTCACGCAGCTGGCCGCGGGCGGTCCGCTGCACACCGCGCTCGACGTCCGCGGGCTGATCGGGCTGGTACCCGCTGGCCTTCACGGCGCCGAAGGGCGCGGCGGTGTTCGACAGGACCGCCCGGTTCAGGCCGACCATGCCCACCTTCCTCCAGGACCACTCGTCGCGCGACACCGGCCGATCACCGCTCAGGCCTGTTCGCTGACCGCTGGTCTGAGGTGGACAGCTTCGCCGCATGCCTCTCGAACGCAACGATCGGGATAGTTCCACATTGACCAGGACGTCCACAGCCCCATCGCGGTCAGGAGGAGGAGTCATGAGGAGACCATCGGCGCTCAGCATCGCCGTCGCAGTCGGGCTCGCGTTGGCGGGACTCTCCGCACCGGCAACCCCGGCCGTCGCGGCGACCGGCTCGGCCACAACCAATGGCGTCGCCACCCCCGCGCCCGTCGAGGCCTCCGACGGCGCGTATGTGGCCCAGGAGACGGCCATCGGACCGCGCCTGGTCGATCTCACGATCGAGTCGCCGGCACTCGGCCGAGCCGCCAACGTACGCCTGCTGACGCCAGACGGGTGGGAGCAGCGGGCGCCCGGGGATCACTGGCCCGTGCTCTACCTGCTGCACGGCTGCTGCGACTCGTACGTCAGCTGGACCCGCTCGACCGACGTCACAAGCATCCCCGAACTTCGGGACGTCCTGGTCGTCATGCCGGAAGCCGGTGCCGCCGGCTGGTACAGCGACTGGTGGAACGGCGGCCAGGGCGGGGCCCCGGCGTGGGAAACGTTCCACCTGAGCGAGGTGCGCCAGATCATCGAGCGGGGGTACGGCGCGGGCCCGAAGCGCGTGGTGGCAGGCCTCTCGATGGGCGGCTTCGGGGCGATGTCGTACGCCGCCCGCAACCCGGGCATGTTCCGGGCGGCGGCGTCCTTCAGCGGCGCCGTGCACCCGTTGCGGGACCCGTCGTACTGGCTGCCGTTCTTCGGGCGCACCGGGCTGGACCCGTACGCGCTCTGGGGCGACCCGGTGGCGCAGCGGGACATCTGGCAGGACCACGACCCGTACTACCTGGCGAAGCAGTTGCGGCACACGGCGCTCTTCGTGGCCAGCGGCGACGGCACCGCCGACGGGCCGTTCGACCCGCCGGGGCGGACCAACAGCCTGGAGGCGCTCATCTACCAGGAGAACCTCGAATTCGTCGATCAACTGCGCGAGTTGGGCGTGTCTGTCGCGACCGACTTCTACGGCCCCGGCACCCACAGCTGGCCGTACTGGCAGCGGGAACTGCACCGGGCACTGCCGATGCTGCTGGACGCGCTCGAGACGGGGCGCGGCGTGGCGTCCCACTCCCGCGAGCGGTAGCCCGGTCCCGCCGAGGCCGGTCAGGCGGAGGCGGCTCGGCCCATCTCGGCGAGGATCCCTGTGCCCTGGCCCAGCTCGATCAGGTAGCCGTCCGGGTCCCGCAGGTAGCACCGGATCTCGACGCCATGATCCTTCGGCTCGGTCAGGAACTCCCCACCCCGTGACCGCCACTGCTCATAGACTGCGCGGACATCGGTGACCCGGATGTTCATCGCGCCGCTGAGCGTGTTCGGGTCCGGCGGCACCTGTGCTCGTACGCCCGGCTTGTCGTCGGTCGGACCGCCTTCACTGTTGATCACGATATAGCTGTTGTGGAACCGCAAGATCGCCGGCTGGTGTTCCCGCACCACCGTCGCTCCCAGTACCCGCCGGTAGAACTCCCGTGAACGGTCCACATCCCGCACGATCAGCAGATGCGTGAGCACCAGCCCACCCTCGGGCTGGAAGTAGTCCGGCGCCTCGATCGCCATCCACGCCTCCCCGGGTCCCAATCGGCAGGGCGCATACCCTCTTGCGGCGCCGGCACACCCGCGGAATTGCTGGGCCGGCGTCGCGACGATCGCGGTCGGCAAGCGCGCCGACCTGGCCGTGCTCGACCGCAACCTGTTCGCCGCCGGCGCGGGACTACCCGCCGACGCACACGTCACCCACACGATTGCCAACGGCACGGTCTACGAACGCTCCTGAGGAAGCCGCTACGCCGACCGAAAACGCACTTTTCCTGAAACACCTACCACGTACTGGTTGCCAGGTCTCGTGGCGCAGGTGGAGGACTCAGGCCCACTCACCCGTGAAGAGCGGAGCGACGGGCCGCTCCCGGCGCCCGATCCGCAGATCCCCGAAGATCGTGCTCCGCTCCGCTCGCTCGACCTCCGCGTCCAGGTCGATCAGCAACTCCTCGGAGGCGTCGTGGGCCGCACCGATGAGCACGATCTCGGTCCCGGGGTGGTCGAGAAAGTCGGGCGGGTCGAGCGGGGCGAAGCGACGACCGTGGAACTTTCCCTGCAGCGCGGCGGGCAGCTTGACCTTTTGGGACCCACGCAGGCCGACTCCAGGTGGGGAGGGTGCCTGCGGGTTCTTCACCGTGACGATGTAGCTCGCCTCCGGCTCGATGCCGAGGTCGTGCTGCGCCTCGCCGGGACGGGGCGGGAGTTCGAGTTCGTACGCGAGGTGGGTGTGGTCGTCGTGCCGGGCGATCACGTACGCCCCCTCCGCCGCCGGCCGGGCCGGCGGCTGCTCCCGCCTGCCGCGGGTCCTCGTCCGGTACGTGCGCGCCTGCAGGGCCTCGTGTAGCTGCTCAGGCCGGTCCACCACCGCGTCGACGAACGCCCAGAGGCGTTCGTGCTCCTCGATCTCGGGCAGACGCTTACGCCCGACCACGAGTAGCCGCAGATGGCGCCCGTGCCACGGGTGCATCACCACCAGCAGCCGCTGGACCTCTTCCAGGGAGTCGACGTGCTCCTCCTCGACCCGGGGACGGTAGAGGAAGTAGATGTCGCCGTCCTCCAGTAGCTCGGCCATTCGCGCCGCGTACCCGAAACGGCCAGCGGCCAACGCTGCAGCTCATGCATCTCCGGCAGGACACCCGCCTACCGCGCGTTTGCTCGCGTACGGCTCGGGCATTCGCGCGACGAAGCACCGTCACACGGGGAGGAGCAGGTTATGAAGATCCACGACCCGGCCAGCCAAGCGATGCAGAAGGACTACGACGTTACGGACATCGAGCGTCTGATGGGCAAGCGGGACTGGAAGAACTACGACGAAGTGATCAACTGGCTGAAGAAGGAGGGTGACGCGGACCGACGGTTCACCCCCGGCGAGGTGCAGCACATGATTGACGACTTCTCCCGGGCGCGGGACAAGCGGATGGACTTCGTTCGTGATCCCGAGCAGCTCTACCGGAATCTCACGAGCAGCCGGTAGGGCGCCCGTCGGGCCTCGACCCGCCGTCGACATGTCCGGGTCGCGCTGGAGGACCACTTCCCGCGCGGCCCGGCGCCTCGTTCGCCATCACGCCTCCCCCGGGTCCAATCGGCAGGGCGTACCCGCTTGGGGCGCCGGCACACCCACCGGTTGGATCCCCGAAAACCCCTTCGGGAGCTGGGCCAACGAGTCACCGTGCGGGGTGCCGGCTGTTACGGTCGGGCCTGTGCCCGCCGACGAAGTCCGGCATCGGGTCGAGTCGGCCCGAGTGGCCCGGCTGGCCACCGTCGGGGCAGACGGCCGTCCACACCTGGTGCCGGTGTGCTTCGTCCTCCTCGGCGACGTCGTCTACCACGCGGTGGACCAGAAGCCCAAGCGCCACCGGCGGCTACGCCGGCTGGAGAACATCCGGGCCACCGGGTCCGCCTGCCTGCTGGTCGACGAGTACCACGAGGACTGGTCGCGGCTGTGGTGGGTCCGGCTGGAAGGGCACGGCTGGCTGGTGGAGGACCGTGCGGAAGAGGCCACGGCCCGCGCGGCGCTGGCCGACAAATATCCGCAGTACGTCCAGCGGTCACCAGTTGGGCCGGTGGTCGGGATGCGGGTGACCCGGTGGTCCGCGTGGTCTGCGGCGGACGCCGCCGAGCAGTGAAAGCCGGTCGTGGGGTGTCAGCGGGTCGGGGCGAGGGCGTCGAGCACCTCGTCGGCCCGTCGCAGCGACGCCTGCGCGTCGGCCCGGGGTGAGCCGATCTCTGGATCGAAGTTGAGGTCGACGAACACTTCGGTGATGCCGGCTTCGGCAAGTCTGCCGAGATCCGACCGGATCTGCTCGAGCGTGCCGGTGAGCGGCTCCCGCCCGGCCGGGCCCGTCGGGCGTACGCGGACCGCGCCGCGGCAGACGAAGCGCAGCGCGCGGGGATCGCGCCCGGCGTCCGCCGCGGCGGCCTTGACCGTCGCGACCGCCTCGCCGATGCCCGTCAGGTCCGCCTGGCTGCCACTGACCCAGCCGTCGGCGAGCCGGCCCGCCCGGCGCAGCGCCGCAGGCGCGTGCCCGCCGAGCAGGATCGGCGGGTGTGGCCGCTGCACCGGCTTCGGCTCCAGACGGGTCGGCGGGAGCTGGTAGAACTCGCCCCGATGCTCGGCGACGTCGTTCTGCCAGAGGGCGCGAAGAACGGCGAGGAACTCCTCCGCCCGGTGGCCCTGCCGATGCTTGCTCGCCCCCGTCGCCTGATACTCCTCGTCCGCCCAGCCGAGGCCGAGTCCGACGTCGAGCCGCCCGCCGGCGAGGATGTCGAGAGTCGCGGTCTGCTTGGCCAGCACCACCGGGGAGATGAACGGCATGTTGAGCACCGCGACGCCGAGCCGGATCCGGGTGGTGTGGGCCGCCAGGAACGCCAGCGTGGTCAGCGGGTCCTGCACGCTGTGGTACGTCTCGCTCCACCCCAGGTCGGCGGGGACCAGGAGGCGCTGGAACGTCCAGAGCGAGTGGTATCCGAGCTGCTCCGCGCGGCGGGCGACGTGGATCATGTTCTCCGGGGTGGCCCACGAGCCGGAGACGGGCGGGGCGAATCCAACCTCCACCCCGGCACGGTACCCAGTTCTGTCCCCGTGGGGCACGGGAACCGCTATCCCCCGGCCATCGCTCCGAGGATGATGAACGGTTCCTCGCCGGCGACGACCCGCTCGGGCAGTGGTGCGTCGGGCGACTCGTTGGACAGGTCCTCCTCACAGGCGTAGAAGCGGACGAACGCCCGACGCTTGCCGCTGTGGCGGTCGCGGATGGTGCCGAGCAGCATCGGATGCTGCGCCTCGAGGGTGTCCAACACCAGGCGCTGGGTGACCGGCCCGGCGGCCGGACCGGTCACCTCGAGACGTACCTCGCCGGTGACGTGAGCCAGGTTCTTCAGGTGGGCCGGCAGGACGACCCGGATCACGGCAGCACCTGGGCTTCCACGGAGAGCACGGCCGGCAGGTCCCGGACGATCGGCGTCCAGCTGTCGCCTCCATCGGCCGAGTGGTAGACCTGGCCACCGGTGGTGCCGAAGTAGATCCCGCACGGGTCGAGCGTGTCGACCGCCATCGCGTCGCGGTAAACGTTGACGTAGCAGTCGGACTGCGGCAGGCCCTTGGTCAATGGCTCCCAGTCGTCGCCACCGGTGCGGCTGCGGTAGACGCGCAGCTTGCCCTCCGGCGGGTAGTGCTCGGAGTCGCTCTTGATCGGCACGACGTAGATGGTCTCCGGCTCGTGCGCGTGCACCGCGATCGGGAACCCGAAGTCCGACGGCAGGTTGCCGCTGACCTCGCGCCAGTTCGCACCGGCGTCGTCGCTGCGCATCACGTCCCAGTGCTTCTGCATGAACAGGGTGTCCGGCCGGGACGGATGCTGGGTGATGTGGTGTACGCAGTGGCCGACCTCGGAGTCCTGGTCGGGGATCTCCCCGGAACGCAGGCCCCTGTTGATCGGAAGCCAGCTGGCCCCGGCGTCGTCGCTGCGGAACGCGCCCGCCGCCGAGATGGCGACGTAGATCCGGCCCTTGTTCACCGGGTCCAGGATGATCGTGTGCAGGCACATCCCGCCGGCGCCGGGCTGCCAGGCCGGTCCGGTCGGGTGGGTACGGAGGGCGGTGAGCTCTGTCCACTTCTGACCGCCGTCGGTGGTGAGGTAGAGGGCGGCATCTTCCGCCCCCGCGTACACCGTGTCGGGGTCGTCGGGGGACGGCTCGAGGTGCCAGATGCGCTTGAACTCCCACGGGCGCGGGGTCCCGTCGTACCACAGGTGCTCACCGACCTCGCCCGAGTAGGCAAAGTCGTTGCCGACCGCGGACCAGGTCTTGCCGCCATCGTCCGAGCGCTGGATCAACTGCCCGAACCAGCCACCGGACTGGGACGCGTAGAGCCGTTTCGGATCGGCCCGCGACCCGGTGAGGTGGAAAATCTCCCAGCCGCCGAAATGAGGTCCCTCGACCGTCCAGTCGCCGCGCCTGCCGTCCGACGTCAACGTGAACGCCCCCTTGCGCGTCCCTACCAGCACCCGTACGCCGCTCATACGCTCATCCTTCCACTCGTTTGCCTTGGGTCTGACCGTCCACCACGCCGAAACTCATCGGTCTCCGTCAGTCGTACTCTTCAGGTACGACGAATCGGCGTGTTTGGAATCGACAACCAGGCCGTGGCAGTCTCGCCGGGTCGGCATTCCGCTGGGCAGGGCATGTCGGAGGGGCCGGCTAGTGTCCCGTAGATGACTGGCCCTGGCGATGTCCCACCCGAGATCCTCGACCGGCTCCGGCCCGTCTGCCTCGGGCTGCCGGAGACCTACGAGGAGCCAGCGTGGGTGGGCACGCGCTGGCGGATCCGCACACGCACGTTCGCCCACGTGCTCACGGTCGACCCCGACCATCAGGCGGCCTACGCCCGAGCTGCCGCGACCGACGAGCCGATCTGCGTGTTGACGTTCCGGTCGCCCGGCGACGAGATCACCGGGCTGATCGCCAGCGGCCACCCGTTCTTCAAGCCGGGCTGGGGCGCCGACGTTGTGGGCATGGTGCTCGACGATGGTACCGACTGGGACGAGGTCGCCGAGCTGCTCACGGAAAGCTACTGCGTCCTGGCGCCGAAGAGGCTCGCCGCCCAGGTCGACCGGCCGATCGAGCTACGTTGACGTTCTCTCCGCCCTGAAGGGCGGAGATTCCCTCCACGCTGTCGCTCACACAACAAGGCGGAAGCGGCGGCGCGTGGGGGCATTGCGTGATCGGCGGGTCATACGAACCGCACTGTCACGTCTCCGATGTCCGAGAAGACGGCACGCCATGTGCCCGGACCCTGCACGCTCTGGTTGCAGAACGATCCCGTGATCACCCGTTGGCCGACTTCGAGTCCGCGGCCGTACCGGTTCAGCAGCGCGCAGAGGCGCGACAGCGACAGGAACGGGTCGTCCATGGAATCACCGGGGGTCCGGGTGGCGAGCAGGACGTCGTCGTGCCACAGGTCGACCGTGGTCCCGGTGAGGGCGGGCCGCACGGGCGCCTCCGGTCCGACCACGATGCCCCAGTTGCCCAGGCCGTCGGCGATGGTGGCCGGGTCGTCCGCCTGCGCGCTCAACCGGCGTTCGTTCAGTTCGAACGCCGGCGCGACCGCCCGCACGGCGGACCTCGCGGCTGCCGGATCGATGTTGTCGCCGCGCAACGGCGCCCCCAGCACAAGGCACAGTTCCGGCTCCAGGTAGCACGACCTGATCCGGTCGTGCCCGAGGACGTCCCCCGAGCCGAGCGTACGGCTCTCCAGGAGATAACCGAACGGTCGGAAGCCCTTCCCCATCACATCTCGGCGCGGCCCGGAGGTGAGTCCCACCTTCCAACCGACCAGTCGCTCGCCTGCGGCCACCAGCCGGTCGAGGACGGCCAACTGCAGGCCCAGTGCGTCGTGGACGTCGTAAGGGGCAGCGGTCGCGCCGGGGCCGGCGACGCGGTTTAGTCTCGCCTCGACCAACGCCGTCACCAGTTGCTCGTCGTACACGTCACGTCTTCTTTCGAGTCTGTGGCGGTCAGCTTCGGCGCCCTCGGGCGGCGACGGGAGCAGGGAGGGATGGATTGCCCGTCCCTCCCTGCTGCCCCGTCAGGCTGGCCTTCGGCAGACCGCCGGGTTCAGGCGGGTGCGGATCAAAGCCAGCCGGGCACGACGAAGATGAGCCAGGTGACGATGGGGATGATCACCACCATGCTGAAGCCCCAGCGCATGAGGCCCTTGTACACGTAGTCCCGCTGTTCCTCGGTCGCGTTGGCGACGGTGAGGGCACCACTCGTCGAGTACGGGCTCGAGTCGACGATGGACGACGAGAGCGCCAGAGCGGTGATCAGTCCGACCGCCCCGACGGCGTTGCTGCCGGTCAGGAACGGTACGGCGAGCGGAATCAGGGCGCCGAGGATGCCGGTGGTCGAGGCGAACGCCGAGACCGCACCGCCGATGAAGCAGATGACGAGCGCGGCCATCAACGGGGCGCCGATGGTGGCGACCTCCCCGCCGAGCCAGGTGATCGTGCCGATGCTCTGCATGACGCCGACGTACATGACGATGCCGCAGACGAGCAGCACGGTGGGCCAGGCGACGTGGTTGACGGCGTTCTTGGCCGATTCCGGTGAGAGCAGGGTAAGGATCGCGGCCACGGTGATGGCGACCAAGCCGACGTTGAGGTCGAAGAAGAGCGCGGCGACGGCGAGGCCCAACAGCCCGACCACCGTCATGATGCGGTCCCGGTCCAGCCTGAGCGGCGCTTCCGCCTCGGCCGACACGGTGGTGGCGGCGGCACCAACCGACGACCTGGTGCGCCTGGGCGGGCACGGGCGAGCCGGCGGACCCCTCGCTGACCGCGACGGCGCCGCCGGCCGGGCGGGCGCTGGCGGCGCCGTCGTTGGCGAGGCTGACGCCGGAGTCCGAGGCTCCCTCCGTGGCCGGGTCGGAGGCCGGCTCCGCGCGCGGTCCCTCGTCGTACCGCTGCGGGGGGCGCCGACCAGATCGGCTTCGTCGACGGTGCCGGTGCCGGTGTCGAGGGCCCGGCGGGTGAGCAGTTCGCGGCCGCCCCACATGAAGTACGCGACGAGGCTGATGGTGAGGTTGACGAAGAAGGAGGCCAGGAAGAGCAGGGTCGGGTTGCCCGGCAGCCCCGCCTTCTCGACCACACCGTTGGTGATGCTGCCGAAGATGCTGATCGGCGAGAAGCCGCCGGCACTGGCCCCGTTGATGATCAGCAGACCCATCATGAGGGGGTTGATCTTGTACCGCCTCGCGAAGCCCAGGCCGATCGGGGCGATGATCGCCACCGCCGCCGGGACCACGGCCCCGATCGCGGTGAGGCAGGCGGTTACCAGGAACATGATCCACGGGATCATGCCGACCCGGCCGCCGACCAGTCGGACCGCGGACTGGATGAGCCAGTCCACCGTGCCGTTGGCCTTCGCGATGGCGAACAGGTACGTGACGCCGACGAGGATGACGAACAGATCGCCGGGGAAACCGGCGAAGACGGAGTCCGTCTTCTCGCCGATGTCCTTCCCGTCGAGGACCGAGATACCGACGATGAAGGCGGCGACGATCGCGAGCGCGCCGAGGTTCACCGGTCGGACCGTGGCTATCAGAAATATGAGGGCTAGGACGAGGATCGAGACGAGCTCTACCGACATGGGAGCCTCCCGGGTGGGGGTCGGAGGTCAGCTGGGGGGCTGCACCTACCTCGGCACGGATCGCATAACAGGGGCGTGTTTCCACAATGCGAAAACTAAATTTCGTTCTCGGGAGTATGTGCTACATCACATCGACCGTCAAGGCCGACCGGGCCGGACCGACACATGAGACGTCCAACCGGGATGACCACGGACGTCGGCCGCACAGGCGGCAGGTAGCCCCCCGATGCTTGCGCTCTCCCGGCTGTTCGTTGGTACGGTGTCCGCCATGCGGTAGACGACTTCCGCATGGCGGACTTTAAGACCCGAGAGGCAGCCTCGGCATGACCCCCAACGGCCGTCATTTCCTCCAGATCCCAGGCCCCACCAACACGCCCGACCGGGTGCTACGCGCCATGGCCGCGCCCACCATCGACCACCGCGGCCCCCAGTTCGCCGAGCTCGGACTGGAGGTGCTCGAGGCCGTCAAGCCGGTCTTCGGCACCACGCAGCCCGTCGTCATCTATCCGGCGTCGGGCACCGGCGCCTGGGAGGCTGCCCTGGTCAACACCCTCAGTCCCGGCGACCGGGTGGTGTGCTTCGAGACCGGCCACTTCGCGACGCTGTGGCAGGAGATGGCGCGCAGACTCGACCTCGAGGTCGACTTCGTGCCCGGCGACTGGCGGCACGGCGTCGACCCGCAGACGGTCGCCGACAAGCTGCGCGGCGACACCGGCCACCGCATCAAGGCCGTCCTCGTCGTACACAACGAGACCTCGACCGGCGTGACGAGCCGGGTCGGCGAGGTGCGGAAGGCGATCGACTCCACCGGCCACCCGGCACTGCTGCTCGTGGACACCATCTCGTCCCTCGGATCCATCGAGTACCAGCACGACGCGTGGGGCGTCGACGTCACGGTGGCCGGCTCCCAGAAGGGCCTGATGCTGCCGCCCGGGCTCAGCTTCAACGCGGTCAGCCAGAAGGCACTGGAAGCGTCGAAGACCGCGCGGCTGCACCGGTCGTTCTGGGACTGGCAGCCGATCATCGAGGCCAACAAGCGCGGCTTCTTCCCCTACACGCCGGCCACCCACCTGCTCTATGGCCTGCGGGAGGCGCTGCGCATGCTCGACGAGGAAGGCCTGGCAAACGTGTACGCCCGCCACGAGCGGCACGCCGAGGCGACCCGACTGGCGGTGCGCGGCTGGGGCCTCGAGGTGCACTGCGCGGACGAGCGCGAGCATTCCGGCTCGCTGACCGCCGTCATCGTCCCCGACGGGCACGACGCCGACAAGATCCGTGCCGTCATCCTGGACCGGTACAACATGTCGCTGGGCGCCGGACTCGGCAAGCTCGCCGGACGGATCTTCCGGATCGGCCATCTCGGTGACTTCAACGATCTGATGCTTGCGGGCACCCTCGCCGGCGTCCAGATGGGCCTCGTCACCGCCGGCGTTCCGATCGACACCACCGGGATCAACGCCGCTCTCGACCGCCTGCAACGTCCCTGAGTCGCGCCGGATACTCGCGTCCATCCGTACGCCGCACGGACTCCACAGAGGAGGACAGGGCCTTGACCATCAGTCAGAACCGGCTCGGCAGGGACGTCGAGGAGCTCGGCGGGGACCTTGCGCGGGACCTCGAGCGCGAACTCGACGGCGAGACCGGCTTCGATCCGTACACCCGCCACCTGTTCTCCCGGGACGCGAGCATGTACGCGATCCAACCGATCGGCGTGGCGTTCCCGCGGCACGCGGACGACGTCGCGTCGGCCGTCTCACTGGCCGGGAGGTACGGCGTACCGGTGGTCCCGCGCGGCGGCGGCACGAGCCTCGCCGGACAGACCATCGGACCCGGCCTGGTGCTCGACCTGTCCCGGCACATGCACCGCATCGTGGACATCGACGCGGACGCCCGGGTGGCGCGGGTGCAACCCGGGGTCGTGCAGGACCAGCTCAACCGAGCGGCCGCCCCGCACGGCCTGATGTTCGGGCCGGACACGTCCACCAGCAACCGCGCCACCATCGGTGGGATGCTCGGCAACAACTCCGCCGGTAGCGGATCCGTCCGCTACGGGATGACGATCGACCACATCCGGGAACTCGACGTCGTGCTCGCCGACGCCTCCCGGGCCCGCTTCGCCCCGCTGGATCCGGCGGAGCGGACCCGTCGCGCCGGCCTGCAGACGCGTGAAGGAAGCCTCTACCGGCAGTTGCCGCACCTGCTGGAGACGCACACGAGCGCCATCTCGAAGGACTTTCCCGCCTACTGGCGACGGGCCTGCGGCTACCGGCTGGACCGGCTCGCCGGCGACCCGTCGTTCAACCTCGCCCCGTTCGTCGTCGGGTCGGAGGGAACCCTCGTGATCGCGACCGAGGCCCTCGTGGACCTCGTTCCCAAGCCGCGCCGGACGGTGATCGCGGTCGGCCACTTCACGTCGGTCCTCGGCGCCATCGAGGCGACCGAGGATGCCCTGGCCTGCGACCCGGCGGCCGTCGAGATGATGGACCGCACCATTCTCGACCTGTCCCGACAGAAGATCGAGTACGCCGACCTCGGACGGACCCTCGAAGGCGACCCCGAGGCGCTGCTCTTCGTCTCCTTCAGCGGGGACGACGAGCGCCAACTCGCCAGTCAGCTCGATCGCCTGGCCGCGCTGTGGAGCAGGCACGGCCACGGCTACCACACGCTGCGCGCCGAAACGCCCCAGCAGCAGGCCCCGCTGCTCAAGGTGCGCAAGTCCAGCCTCGGCCTGCTGATGGCCGCCGGCAGCGGGACCCGGCGTCCGCTCGCGTTCGTCGAGGACACCGCGGTCGACCCGAAACACCTCGCCGACTACACCAGACGCTTCCGCCAGGTACTCGACCGGCACGGCCTCCAGGCCGGCTTCTACGGGCACTGCTCCGTGGGTTGCCTGCACATCCGACCCTTCGTGGACGTCAGCCGACCCGAGCAGGTCCGTGCGATGCGCGCCGTCGCGGAGGAGATCAAGGACCTCGTCCGGGAGTACGGCGGGGTCAACTCCAGCGAGCACGGCGACGGCCTGGCCCGCAGCGAGTTCAACCGGGAGATCTTCGGCGACGAGCTCTACGAGGCGATGCGCACCGTCAAGCGCATCTTCGACCCGGAGAATCTCATGAACCCGGGAAAGATCGTCGACGCGCCGTCGATGACCGAGAACCTGCGTGACGCCGCGCTCCCCCCGGCGCCGCCGATCAGGACGCGGTTGACCTTCGATGTTGTCGGGGGGATGCGGGGGGCGGCGGACCGGTGCATGAACATCGGGCTGTGCCGCAAGAGCGCGACCGGTGCCATGTGTCCGTCGTACATGGCGACCCTGCAGGAGGAGCACGCCACCCGGGGACGGGCCAACGCGCTGGTCAAGGCGCTCTCCGAGCCGGACCCCGCCGCGGCGCTCGGTGACGAGCGGCTGCACGAGATCCTCGACCTGTGCCTGATGTGCAAGGCGTGCAAGAGCGAGTGTCCGCTCGGGGTGGACATGGCGTCGCTCAAGGCCGAGACCCTGGCACATCACCACGACGTCCACGGCGTACCGCTGCGCTCGCGGCTCTTCGGCGCCATCCGACTACTCAACCGCCTTGGCTCGGCCGCGGCTCCGCTGTCCAACCTGCCCGGCCGAGCCCGGCCGCTGCGCCTGCTCATGGAGCGTGCGGCCGGCATCACGCCGAACCGTCCGCTGCCCGCCTTCCAGCGGCGCAACCTCGTCGGCTGGTTCCGCCGCCACGCCCCATCAGTCGACGGGACGGCGCCGCAGGGGGAGGTGACGCTCCTCGCCGACTCCTTCACCACCTTCACCGAGCCGGGAATCGGCCGGGCGGCGGTGGAGCTGCTGGAAGCTGCCGGCTGGGCGGTCCGACTGGAGAGCGGAGGATGTTGCGGTCGGGCCAGTTTCTCCAAGGGCCTGCTCGACGACGCGAAGAAAAAGGCAGGGTCGCTGGCCAGAAGGCTGGTCCGCTTGTCGGCGCCCGGATCTCCGATCGTCGGGTGCGAGCCGTCGTGCATCCTGACCCTGCGCGACGAACACCGGCAACTGCTTCCCGACAACCCCGACGTGCGGGACGTCGCCGGCCGGGTGCGCCAGGTCGAGGAGCTGTTGGTCGAGGCCATCGACTCCGGCCGGCTACGGCTCGGCGAGTCGGGGCTGTCCGGCCGACGCATCCTCTACCACGGGCACTGCCACCAGAAGGCCGAGGTCGGTACGGCCGCCACGGTGGCGTTGCTGCGCCGCATTCCCGGCGTCGAGGTGGTCGAGCTGGACGCCGGATGCTGCGGGATGGCGGGGTCGTTCGGGTTCGAGTCCGAGCACTACGAGCTGTCGATGACGGTGGGCAACGACCGCCTCTTCCCGGCCATCCGGGCGGAGTCACCCGACACCGTGCTCGCTGCCACGGGCGTCTCCTGCCGCCAGCAGATCCGGCACGGCACGCAGCGGGTCGCCTGGCATCCCCTCGAGCTGGTCCGCCAGTCGTTGCCCACGAGCTGACCATCGGCCGCCGCCGGCCCCGATGCGGCCGAGGACGGCCGGAGGGCAGGCGCACCGGCGCTTTCCCGGTGCGGGGCCGGCCCGGCGGGTGCTGCTGTCGCAGCCCCCGCCGGGGGTTCAGCTGCTGTTCGTGCTCACATCTGGGCGGAGACCTGGTACGCGGGAAGGGTGAGGAAGTCGGCGTATTCGTCAGCGAGGGCGACCTCGAGGACCAGCCGCCGGGCCTGGGCGAACCGCTCCTCGTCGAACTGCTCCTTGCCCAGGGCGTCGCGGATCCTGGCCAGCTCCTCATCGAGAATGCGCTCGACCAGCTCAGCCGTGACCGTCGTACCGTTGTCGAGCTTGACGTCGTTGTGCACCCACTGCCAGATCTGCGACCGGGCGATCTCGGCGGTCGCCGCGTCCTCCATCAGGTTGTTGATGGCCACCGCACCGTTGCCGGCCAACCACGACGCGAGGTACTGCAGCGCGACGCTGATGTTGTTGCGCAACCCGGCCTCGGTGACGGCGCCGGGGGTGCTCGCCACGTCGAGCAGCTGGTCCGCGTTGACCGAGACCTCCTCGCGCAGCCGGTCAAGCTGGTTCGGCCGGTCGCCGAGCACCCGGTCGAACACCTCCTGGCAGATGGGCACCAGGTCGGGGTGCGCGACCCACGAACCGTCGAAGCCGTCCCCGGCCTCCCGCTCCTTGTCCTCGCGGACCTTCGCCAGCGCCACCTGGTTGACCTGCGGATTACGCCGGCTGGGGATGAAGGCCGCCATCCCGCCGATCGCGAACGCCCCGCGCTTGTGGCAGGTGCGCACCAGCAGTTCGGTGTAGGCGCGCATGAAGGGGGCGGTCATCGTCACCGAGTTCCGGTCCGGCAGCACGAAGTCGGAGCCGGAGTCGCGGAAGTACTTGATGATGCTGAACAGGTAGTCCCACCGGCCGGCGTTGAGGCCCGACGCGTGCTCCCGCAGCTCGTAGAGGATCTCCTCCATCTCGAACGCCGCCGGCATCGTCTCGATCAGCACGGTCGCGCGGATCGTGCCGTGGGCGATGCCGAGCCGCTGCTGCGCGAAGGTGAACACGTCGTTCCACAGCCGCGCCTCGAGGTGGCTCTCCATCTTCGGGAGATAGAAGTACGGGCCACTGCCCCGGCGCAGGAGTTCCTCGGCGTTGTGGAAGAAGTACAGGCCGAAGTCGACCAGGGCGCCCACGACCGGCCTGCCGTCGATGAGCAGGTGGGTCTCGTCGAAGTGCCAGCCGCGCGGTCGCACCACGATCGTCGCGAGCCGCCCGTCCTCGCGCAGCGCGTACTCCCGGCCGTCCGGGGAGGCGAAGGAGATGGATCGGCGCACCGCGTCGTACAGGTTGGCCTGTCCGCCGACGACGTTGCCCCAGTGCGGCGTGTTCGCGTCCTCGAGGTCGGCGAGCCAGACCCGGGCGCCGGAGTTGAGGGCGTTGATCGTCATCTTTCGCTCGGTCGGTCCGGTGATCTCCACCCGGCGGTCCCGCAGGTCGTCGGGGGCCGGAGCGACGCTCCACGCGGCCTCCCGCAGCTCCCGCGTCTCGGGTCGAAAGTCGAACCGGTGGCTCCGGGCGACCGCCGCCCGGCGCTGGCGGCGCAGGTCGAGCAACTCGTCCCGACGGACGCCGAACCGCTCCTGCAGCTCGGCGACGAAGGCCAGCGCCTCGGGGGTGAGAATTGCCTCGCCGCGCGCCACAGCGCCGCCGGTCACGTCGATCTCGGGCATCCGGATCACCTTCTTCTGTCTCCTGCGGCCGTCCGGCCGGAATTTTCAGAGCGGCGAGAGCCGACGCGTGGACGCTGGCGCTGACTGCGGTGACACCCACCCGCCGGACGCCGATCCGCGCTGCCACTCTTTCACCATAGTGGATAATAATTTCCGCTGTACGGAAGTCAAGCGGGGAGGCCGCGCAACGAACCCCGTCGCGCCGGATAGACTTCTGCGATGCGGAAATAGCGCCGGCGTGGTGGTGACCCTCCCCGGCGTGTCCGGGCAGAAGGAGGATCTGAGTGACCGAGTCGAACCCCGGCCTGACTGCCCCCGGCGCGCAGCCGAAGGGTCGGGTGCCCGGTGGCGTCCAGTCCCTGGAACGAGCTTTCGAGCTGCTCGAAACCATGGCGGACGCCGGAGGCGTGATCGGACTGTCCCGCCTCGCCCAGGAGTCCGGGCTCGCGCTGCCCACCATCCACCGGCTGATCCGCACCCTGGTCGACCTCGGCTACGTCCGGCAGGAGCCGTCCCGGCAGTACTCCCTGGGCCCGCGGCTGATCCGGCTCGGCGACAGCGCGAGCCACCTGCTGGGCACCTGGTCGCGGCCGTACCTGTCCCGGCTCGTCGACGCCCTCGGAGAGAGCGCGAACCTCGCGATGCTGGACGGTGACCGGGTCGTGTACGTGGCGCAGGCGCAGTCCAGGCAGTCGATGCGGATGTTCACCGAGGTCGGACGGCGCGTCTACCCGCACTGCACCGCCGTCGGGAAGGCCCTGCTCGCCCACCTACCGCCGGGCGACGTGCATGCCCTCCTCAAGCGCACCGGCATGCCGGCACAGACCGAGCACACCATCACCGAACCGGCCCGGTTCGCCGCGGAGATCGACCGGGTACGGGCCCAGGGCTACGCCATGGACGACGGCGAGCAGGAGATCGGCGTGCGGTGTGTCGCCGTACCGGTGCTCGGCACCTCGAACCGGCTCGCGATCTCGGTCTCCGGGCCGGCGCCACGCATGACGCCCGACGTGGTCGAGCGGGCCGTGCCGCTGCTGCGTCAGGCCGCCGAGGACCTCGCCGACGAACTCAGCGTCCCCCGTACCGCGGCAGCGGATCGCGTCGCCGGCTGACCCGCCCGGCGTGCTCGTCAGAGCAGGGACATCGCCGCGGCGTGCGCACGTGCGCGATTCGCGTACCCCTCGGCATTTCGCACGATGCCGGCACGTTCGTCCTCGGAGAGCTCGCGCCGCACCCGGGCGGGCAGCCCGGCGACGAGTGAGCCGGGGGGTATCACCGTTCCCTCGAGCACCACCGCGCCGGCGGCGACCAGCGAACCGGAGCCGATCCGTGCGCCGTTGAGGATCACCGATCCCATGCCGATCAGGACGTCGTCCTCGATCGTGCAGCCGTGCAGCACGGCGCGGTGCCCGACGGAGACCCCCGAACCCACGACCGTCGGAAAGCCCGGATCGGCGTGCACGACGCACCCGTCCTGGATGTTGCTGCCGGCGCCGATGCTGATGTCCTCGGTGTCGGCGCAGCACGCAGCCGTACCAGACGCTGGCACCGGGCGCCAGGCGTACGGAGCCGACGATGGTGCAGCCCGGCGCCGCCCATGCCGTGGGGTCGATCTCCGGCCTGCGGTCGCCGAAGTCGACGACGAGCGGTTGCGTGCTCACGGTCGGGGCGCCTCCAGTCCTACCGGGGTGTCGGAGCGGGAGCGGTCGAGCCGTTCCAGCCAGGCCCCCGCCTCGGCCGAGCGACCGCCGAGCGAGTGGCCGAGTTCGAGGACGAAGGTGTGCTGCCCATGGTCGGCGAGCAGCTCGAGGATCTCCTGCGGGTCGCCGCGCTCCAGGGCCTCCAGGATCGCGCGGTGCCGTTCGACGTTTCCCCACAGTCCCTCGCCAGCCACCCTGGCCCGCTGGTTCATCCCCATGCAGAGCCGCATCTGCAGGGACAGGGAGCGGTAGGTTTCCTCGAGCCTGCGGTGCCCGGCCAACCTCACCACGGCCAGATGGAAGTCGAACGCGCGATCCGTGACGGTCGCGGCGTCGCCGGCCCGGGCCGCATCCTCCAGGTCACGTAGTGCCACCCTGCAGCGCTCGAGACGGTCCGGCGATCGGACGGGCACCCCGAACTCGACCGCCATCCGCTCGAGCTGATCGCGCAGCGTGAAGATCTCATACACGTCGTGCAGGGTGATCGGGACGACGATCACCCCGCGCCGGGGCTGCTGAACGAGCAGACCCTCCTGCTCCAGCACGCGCAACGCCTCACGCAGCGGCGGCCGGGACACACCGAGCTGGTGGGTGAGCTGGTTCTCCACCACGCGGTCACCGGGCTGCAGCTCGCCCGTGAGGATCATTTTCCGCACGGCGTCCGCGGCGAGCCGCGCCATGCTCGGCGGAGGCGTTATCCGGCGGGCGGTCTCGTCCGGCCTCGTCACCGTCGTCCTCTCCGCCATCGGAACTCCTCGTCACAGGGCCTTGTCTTCTGTAGACAACGGTGGACTCTACCGGTAGCTTTCGCATCCGAACACCCGCTGCTCCCCCGTGTCCCGCGGCCATGTGCCGACGCCGATCAACCGGAGGTGAGTCGATGACCACCGAGCGCACGCCGCCCCTCACCGGGGTGACCGTGTTGGAGGTCGGGGCGTTCATGGCTGCGCCGTTCGCCGCCATGCAACTCGCCGACCTCGGTGCGGAGGTCATCAAGGTCGAGCACTCGACCGGCGGTGACCCCGTACGCCAGACCGGTCCGTTCCTCGGGACCGAGAGTTCGCCGTTCGTACGCATCAACCGCAACAAGCACTCGGTCGCCCTGGACCTCAAGTCGCCGGATGCGCGTTCGGCGTTCCTCCGACTGGTCGAGCGGGCCGACGTCCTCGTCGAGAACCTCCGTCCCGGCGCCATGCGCCGACTCGGTCTCGGTTACCAGGACCTGCGAGAGATCAACCCCCGCCTGGTGTACGCCTCCGCCTCCGGCTGGGGGCAGGACGGGCCGCTGGCGAATCTGCCGGGGTTGGACATCATGGCGCAGGCGCGCAGCGGCCTGATGAGCATCACCGGGCACCCCGGCGGTCCACCGGCGAAGGTGGGCGTGCCGATCTGCGACCTGGTCTGCGGCCTCTACCTGGCGCTCGCGGTCACCGCCGCGCTCAGGGAACGGGACCGCTCCGGAGCGGGGCAGCACATCGACGTCTCCCTGTTCGAGGCCGGAGTGTCCTTCGCCGTCTGGGAGGCGGGAAAGTACTTCGCGACCGGCGAGGTGGGTGGCCCGATGGGCTCGGCGCACCAGAGCAACGCTCCATACCAGGCGGTGCACAGCAGCGACGGCTACGTGACGATCGGAGCCACCACCCCGCGCAACTGGCAGGCGTTCTGCAACGCCCTCGGGCTGACCCAGTTGCTGGACGACCCGCGCTACGCGGACGCGTTCTCCCGCCTGGAGAACCGCGCGGAGCTGATCGAGACCATCGAGACCGTGACGGGCACGATGAGCACGATGGAGATCATCGAGCGGCTCAACAAGGCCGGAGTGCCGTGCGCCCCGATCGCCGACTACGGCGAGGTCTTCACCGACGAGCACCTCGCGGCCCGCGGCTTCTTCTGGGATGCCCCGCACCCGACCCTGGGGTCGGTGCGCCAAGTCGGCTCGCCGATGCGCATGTCCGAGACGCCGGTTCAGCGCGCAGGCGCGGGGCCCGTCCTCGGCGCCGACACCCGGGAGGTGCTGCTCGCCGCCGGTTGCAGCGCAGCGGAGGTCGAGCACCTCGTCGCCTCCGGTGCCGCCCTGGCCGCCGACGTCGGCGGTACGAGCACCAGCCCCGCCGTGACACCGACGCCCAGGAGGTAGGCAATGTCCTCGTCGCCCGGATCCCGCTCCGAGATCCTCGTGGAGGAGCTGGGCCCCGCCCTCATCGTGACCTTCAACCGGCCCGAGCAGCGCAACGCAATGACGTGGGCGATGTACGACGGCCTGTACCAGGCGTGTGAACGCGCCGACGCGGACGACGACGTGCGGGTGCTCGTCCTGCGTGGGGCGGGCGAGGACGCCTTCGTCGCCGGCACCGACATCAGACAGTTCGCGGACTTCACCGGCGGGGACGACGGGGTCGAGTACGAGAAGAAGATCACGCGGGTGCTGGACCGGCTCGAGGGCGTGAACGTGCCGACGGTCGCGGCCATCCGTGGATACTGCGTCGGTGCAGGCCTGGCGATTGCCGCCGTGTGCGACCTACGACTTGCCACACCCGACGCGCGGTTCGGGATTCCCATCGCCAGGACCCTGGGAAACTGCCTGTCGATGCCCACCTATGCGCTGCTGCTGCACCACCTCGGCCGGCCCGTACCCTGGATCTGCTGCTCAACGCGAAGTTCTACTCCGGCCGGGAGGCGCACGCGGCGGGGTTCGTGGCCGAATCCACCGAGGATCTCGACGAGGCCGTCCAGCAAACCGTCGACCGCCTGGCCGGGCACGCCCCGCTGACCATGTGGGCGACGAAGGAGGCGATCCGGCGGCTACGCCGGGGCCGCGCCGACGGTGACGACATCGTTTCCCGGGTCTACGGCAGCGACGACTTCCGCGCGGCCGTCCGGGCCTTCACGGCCAAGCAGCCAAAGACATGGACCGGACGGTGACCACAATGCCACGAGGACGCGAAGACATGCTGCTGCCGGCCTTGTCCGGGGCGTTCGGTGACGGCGCGGACGCGATCCGGATCGGGGACCAGCGGGCCTCTCGGGAAGCGGTGTTGACCGCCGCCACCGCCCTCGCCGACCGCATCGCCGGCAGCGACGCGGTGGCGATCTGGGCGACAGCCAGCATGGAGACCGTGGCGGCGGTCGTGGCCGGCCTGCTCGCCGGGGTGCCCGTCGTGCCGGTGCCACCGGACTCCGGTCCCACCGAACGGGACTACGTGCTGCGGGACTGCGCGGCCTCGCTGTTGCTCGTCCCCCCGGCAGGCGAGGGCACCCCGTCGCTGGCGGATGTGCCGGTCCCCGTCGCTGCTGTCGACCTGACTGCACGCTCGACCACCAGCTATCCCGAACCCGCGCCGGAGAGCACCGCGCTGATCCTCTACACCTCCGGCACGACGGGAGCACCGAAGGGAGCGCTGATCCCGCGGCAGGCGATCGCCGCCGACCTGGACGCGCTCGCGGACGCCTGGTCGTGGACTCCCGACGATCTGCTGGTGCACGGTCTCCCCCTGTTTCACGTGCACGGCCTCGTGCTCGGTGTGCTGGGAGCACTCCGTGTCGGATCCCGGCTGGCCCACACCGGCCGGCCCACGCCGGACGCCTACGCCGCCGCCGCCGGAACCCTGTACTTCGGCGTGCCGACCGTATGGTCGAGGGTCTGCGCCGATCCGTCCGCCGCCCGAGCCCTGTCGTCGGCCCGGCTGCTGGTCTCCGGCAGCGCACCGCTGCCCCTGCCCGTCTTCGAGCAGCTCGCCGAACTCACCGGACAACCCCCCGTCGAGCGCTACGGGATGACCGAAACGCTGATCACCGTCAGCAGTCGCGCGGACGGGGAGCGCCGCCCCGGGCTCGTCGGCACGCGCCTTGCCGGGGTGGAGACCAGGCTGGTCGGCGAGGACGGCAACCCGGTGACGTTCGACGGTGAATCCCCGGGCGAACTCCAGATACGTGGGCCGATGATGTTCAGCGGGTACCTCAACCGGCCGGAGGCCAACGAGGCGTCATTCACTTCCGACGGCTTTTTCCGCACCGGGGACATCGCCACCATCGACGCCGACGGGTGGCACCGGATCATGGGCCGCGCCTCCATCGACATGATCAAGAGTGGCGGGTACCGGATCGGCGCGGGCGAGGTGGAGAATGCGCTGCTCGCCCACCCCGCGGTCCGGGAGGCCGCGGTGATCGGCGCGCCGCACCCGGACCTCGGGCAACAGGTGGTCGCCTACGTGGTCGCCGACGCGGTGACCGAGGCGCAGCTCATCGAGTTCGTGGCCGGTCGGATCTCCGCGCACAAACGCCCCCGGCAGGTCCATCTGATCGAGCAACTACCCCGCAACGCGATGGGCAAGGTGCAGAAGAAGCTGCTCGCCGGAGGATGAAACCGGCCGCGGCCGGTCATGACGGCACGGTCACGGAAATGTGTGCCCACGTCTGGGTGAACCAGAGCTCGTCGTCCACGATGAGCGGGCGCATACCGGTCGGGGAGCCGCCAGACAGCTCGTCGGACAGTTCTCCCTCGATCTGGCGAGCGACGTCGGCAGCTGTACCGGCCTGCTCGAGCCAGGGACGAAGCGGACGCTCGACGTCGAAGACATCGGACGTCTCCACCGCGGCCCCGGCCGACGTGAGCAGCCGGACGATGGCCTCGGCACCGATCATCGCTCCGTGGGACGGGTCGCGCAGCCGCTCCACCCGGTCGGGATCGCCGGGCAACTCCGGCTTGATCACCATGTCGGCAACCACGACGCGCCCCCCGGCGCGACACACCCGTACCATCTCGGCCGCGACCTTGTCCGGCTCTGCCACGTGGTGCAGCGAGAACCTGGAGATCACCAGCGAGAACGAACCGTCGAGGAAGGGTAGTCGCGCCGCGTCACCCCGCTGGAACACCACGTTGGACACGCCTTCGGCGTCGGCCCGCGCTTTGCCCGTGTCCAGCATCTCGGGAGTGGCGTCAAGCGCGGTCACGTGCCGGGTGCGCACGGCGAGCGCGCGGGCGACCAGTCCCGTGCCGCAGGCAACGTCCAGGCAGCCGTCCTCGAGGTCCGGCCTGGCGAAGTCGACGAGGCGCTGGAGATGGCTGGTGAAGGCGCTGTTGAGACGTGCGTCCTCGAAGGTGCCAGCCTGCCGGGCGAACTCCCGCAGGATCAGGTCATGGCGTACGGCCTCGTTGTCTCTTGACCGCATCGCAGACCACTTCCTCACAAGCCGGAACGAGACCGCAGACGTTAACGGTAGAACGTTCATTAGTTCCAGGCCCGACGCGGCGGCGTCGGCGTGACGACTCACCGCTCAGTCGGCAGCGGGCGTCCGCCGTGCCCCGGGCCACAGGACGGTGGTCCAGATACCGCGTTGCCGGGCCCACCCGACGGTCCGGTCCGTCGCCGAGAACGGTGACGGTCATGTGCCTCTCCTCGCGCGTCGCCGCCACGCGTACCCGGCAGGACACCAGTCATTCGTCAGGCAGCCGGTGCCGGTCGCAGCCAGTGCCACATCCCCACCAGGGCGGGTAGCGCCAGTGGATGAACCTGGCTCCCGCTGGCCCCTGTGGCTCGCATGGCCCACGCCACATCGGGTACAGCAGAGGCCTGGTGGAATCCGGCCAGTTGGGGACTCCGCCAGTGACGTCAGCGCGGACTTCGACCAGAAGTAGACCTCCCGGGCCACGAGCCGGGATCTGTCGCGGCAGGGGTGAACGATGGGACGCTACGACGACGAGGTGACCGGGCTGGCAACGCCTTTGGCCGACCCGGGAGACCTGGACGTGCTGCTGGACCGGGTCGGTGACGCCCGGGTGGTGATGCTCGGCGAGGCTAGCCACGGCACGCATGAGTTCTACACCTGGCGGGCGGCGATCACCCGGCGGCTGATCGAGGAGAAGGGCTTCTCGTTCGTCGCCGTCGAGGGCGACTGGCCCGACTGCGACCGGGTGGATCGCAGCGTACGCTGCCTGCCCAACGCGCCCGCGACCCGCGGGACGCGCTGGCCACCTTCGAGCGCTGGCCGACGTGGATGTGGGCCAACGAGGAGGTCGTCGACTTCACCCGCTGGCTGCGCCGCCGCAACTCTCGGGCGGACGAGGAGGCCCGCGCCGGTTTCCACGGCCTGGACGTGTACTCGCTGTGGGAGTCGCTGCGCGAGATCCTCACCTGGCTGCGGGAGCACGACCCGGAGCAGGTGCCGGTGGCGCTGGCCGCCTACCGCTGCTTTCAGCCGTACGACGAGGACGCGCAGCAGTACGCGCTGGCGACCCGGCTCGTGCCGACCAACTGCGAGAACGAGGTGGTGGACCTGCTCGTCGGGCTCCGCGAGCGGGCCGCGGCCGACGGCGCGGCTCATTTCGGGGCCTGGCAGAACGCCGAGATCGTCGCCGGCGCCGAGCGCTACTACCGGACGATGGCGCGCGGTGGCCGGGAGTCGTGGAACGTCCGCGACCGGCACATGGACGACACCCTCGACCGGCTCCTGCGGCACTACGGGCCGGATGCGAAGGCCGTCGTGTGGGCACACAACACCCACGTCGGCGACGCCCGGGCCACGGACATGGTCGACGCCGGCGAGATCAACATCGGCCAGCTCGCCCGGGAACGGTACGGCGCCGACCAGGTGGTGCTGGTCGGCTTCGGCACCCATCACGGCACGGTCGTCGCCGGCGACGCCTGGGGCGCGCCGATGGAGGTGATGGAGGTGCCGCCGGGGCGCCGGCACTCGCTGGAGGAGGTCCTGCACGGCGCCGCGCCGGCGCAGGCCCTGTTCGTCTTCCCCCGCGACGGCCGGGCCGACCTGCTCACCCACGAGCTCGACCACCGAGCGATCGGCGTCGTCTACCACCCCGCACGGGAGAGGTGGGGCAACTACGTCTCCACCGTGCTCGGCCAGCGCTACGACGCCTTCTGCTGGATCGACGAGTCCCAGGCCGTCCAGCCGCTACGTGTCCTGCCCGCCAGCCTCGCCGAGCCCGAGACGTACCCGTCGGGCGTCTGAGGAGCTGACGCTGCCGTTCCTCGGCCGAGAGCGGGCGGAGCTGCAGTACCCCTTCGGTGATCTGCTGCGCTCCAGGTCAGCGGCGCGCCGAGCGGTCGGTGGTGATGCTACGGCCGGGCTCCGACCCGGTGCCCCGCTACCTGGACGACGCGTACGCGCTGTCGCGCAACGAGGAGATCGCCGCCGAGGTGCGCGGTCCGGTGGTGGCGGAGCTGTGCCGCTCGGCGATCGAGGCGGCCTGCCACCGGATCGTGTGGCGGCGACAGGTGGCCCGCGGGGTGCCGCACGACGAGATCGAGGCGGCCATCGTGGACGCGTCCCGGCGGCCGACCACCACGGTCGCCTTGGCGCTTTTCGGACGACGCGTACGCGCTGTCGCGCAACGAGGAGATCGCCGCCGAGGTGCGCGGTCCGGTGGTGGCGGAGCTGTGCCGCTCGGCGATCGAGGCGGCCTG
>JAEVHO010000003.1 GCA_016802835.1 Micromonospora sp. ATA32
GGGCCGCACCCACGCCGCCGTCGGCGTCGCGGGCGGTGAGTAGGGTGACGCCGCCGGGCTGCATTTCCAGCACGGTGGCCAGCGCCAGCGCCGGGGCGGCCGCGCCGCAGTCCCCCAGCGCCCGGGTCACGGTGAGCTGGTCCGGACGGTGACCGAGGGCCTCGGCGGCCGGCCGGACTCGGTACCCTCGCGGCGGCCCAGTTCCGTGGTGGCGAGCAGGGTGACCTCTGCGGCGGAGACGCCGGCCGCCGCCAGCACCCGACGCACGCATCCGGTCAGCGCCGCGGCGCCCGAGCCGCCCGGTCCGTACCCGGTGGCGACCGCCCGGACCGCCGGACCGCCGTCGCCGCCGGTCAGCACGAAGACCGCCGCGCCGTCGCCGGCGCCGATCCCGTCGCCGGCCGCCTCGATCGCGGTGGCCCAGGCTCGGTGCGCGGAGAACTCCTCGACGGCGCCGACCAGCATGATGTCGGCGTATCCGCGGCGAATCGCGTTGTCGGCGTAGCGCACCGCGTTGAAGAAGGCCAGCGGCCCGCCGGCGAGGGTGGCGTTGACGCCCTTCAGGCGGTGCCGGATGGCCGACTGCCCGGCCGCGCAGTTCATCACCGTGTTCGGAAACAGCACCGGGTTGACCAGATACGGCTTCTCGTTCGTGAGGGTGTCCCTGGTGTAGTCACTGGTGGACTTGAAGCTGCCCAGCGTGGTCGCGAGCACCACGCCGATCCGGTGGCGGTTCTCGTCGTCCACCGCCAGCCCCGCGTCGGCCAGGGCGTCCCCGCACGCCACCACGGCCAGGCCCGTGGCACGGTCGTAGAAGCTGGTACCGCGCCGGCCCAGCCGCTGCCGGATGTCCAAGCCCGGGAAGGCGTGCATGCCACCCGAGGGCAAGGGCTCGGCGGCGACCGGGCCGGCCGGGATACCCGGGTGCCGGTCGCTGCCGATGGCGGCGAGCCGTTCGGCCAGCGCGCCACGGTGGTCCCCGGCTGAGCTGATGGCGGCACGACCTGTGATCCGCAGGCTCATCGAGGACTCCCGAGCATGACGATGGCGTTGTTGCCGCCGAACGCGAAACCGTTGTTCTGAACCACCCGGACCGTGGCCGGGCGGGCCTGGTTGGGCACCGGGTCGATCTGCGGGATCTGTGGGTCCGGATGGACCCAGTTGACCGTCGGCGGCAGGAAGCCCTGTTCGATGGCGATGACCGAGGCGATCGCCCCGAACCCGCTGGCCGCGCCCATGGTGTGTCCGATCATCGATTTGATCGAGCTGACCGGTGGCGGTCGCTCGCCGAACACCTCGATCACCGCCTGCGCCTCGACCAGGTCGTTGGCCGGGGTCCCGGTGCCGTGCGCGCAGATGTAGTCCACCTCGGACGGGTCGACCCCGGCGTTGCGGTGGGCGATGCGCATGCACTCCGCGATGGTGGCGCGGTCTGGCGCGACCGGATGGGTGGCGTCGCAGTTCACCCCGTACCCGAGCATCTCGGCATAGGCGTACGCGCCCCGCGAGGTGGCGTGCTCGAGCGTCTCCAGGACCAGCACCGCGCCGCCCTCGCCGGTGAGGATGCCGGAGCGGTCCCGGTCGAACGGGGAGCAGGCGGTCGCGGTCAGCGCGCCGAGGCGGTAGAAGCCCGCGTGGGCCCACCGGCACACCGAGTCGGCCCCGCCGGCCAACACCACGTCGGCTTCCCCGGTGGCCAGCAGGTCGTACGCGTATCCGATGGCGTAGTTGCTGGCCGAGCAGGCGGTCGCGAGGGTGACCGACTCACCGTGCAGGCCCAGTTCCTCGCTGACCGCGTGGGCGAGCCGCCCGGCCGGCAGTTGGGCCAGCAGATCCGGCGACATCGCGCCGAAGCCGTCCGCGACGATCTGCGCGGTCAGCGCCTCGACCACCACGGATTCGCCGCTGGTGGTGCCGATCACCGCGTGCGCCCGGCTGCGGTCGATGCGCTCCAAGTCGAGCTTGGCGTCCTCGGCGGCGAGGCGACCGGCTGTTGCGGCGAACTGGCTCGACCGCCCCCACTTCGCGGTGCTGATCCGCTGCAGCCATGCCGCCGGGTCGAACCCGCAGACCTCCCCACCGTGCTGGTGCGGGAAGCCGGTCGGATCGAACCCGGTGATCCGGGAGATGCCGGATCGGCCCGCCCGCAGCGCGGCGGCGAAGTCCGCAGCGCCCGTGCCGATGCTCGACACGGGCCCCAGGCCGGTCACGACGACGCGCTGCGTCATGTCAGTCCTGCCAACCGGCGTGCCGCGCGACGGCGTCGTAGGTGGTCTTCAGGTTGCGCAGCTCGGGTAGCTCGGACTGCGGGATCTCGACCTTGAACTGCTTGTCGATGCGAGCCACGATCTCGATCGCCCGCAGCGAGTCCGCGTCGTACTCCTCGGCGAAGTCGCCGGTGTCGGTGAGCTCGTGGGGTTCGACCTCCAGGACCTCAGCGATGATCTCGCGCAGCTGCTCGTACCGCTCATGGTAGCCGGACATGGCGATCCTCCTCCTAGTCGTGGTGTGCACCGGGCGGGCGGGCCGCACCGGGGACAGTCAGGCGGGCGTGGTGAGCGTGTCCGCGGGGCGGCGGGCCGCCATCAGGGAGCCGACGACCGCGATGCGGCGGTCGCCGACCCAGCTCTCGCCGGTGGCGAAGGCCGTGTCGGCCACCACGCGTTCCAGATGCACGACGTGCCGCACCACGTCGCCGGGGTAGGTGTGTCCTTCGACGGTGTAGTCCCGGGCGCCGACGAACAGCAGCACGTGACCGGTGCCGGCGATCCCGCCGGCGAGCCAGAGCAGTGCGGCGCTCTGCCCGAACGACTCGATCAGCAACGACGCCGGATAGGCGTAGTCCTCGATGCCCGCGTCGTCGCCGAGGCGGGCATAACACGGTTCGGTGGCGGTGATCGCCTTGATCGTCTCGATGCTGCGCTCGCCGCGCGACAGCACCCGGTCGACCAGCAGCAGGGGGTACCGTTGCGGCAGCACGGCCCGGATCTGCGCGGCGTCCATCAGCTCACCCCGCCGTCCGTGCCGAAGACCGCCCGCAGCACCGTGGTCACCGTGCCGTCGCGCCGGCGGCCGACCGCCTTCACCGCGAGAGTGTCCCCGAGGGTGATCACGTCTGCGGTGAGTTCCAGCTCGTCGCCGCCCAGCAGGGCGGCCGTGAAGCGCACCGAGGTCACCGTGCGCAGCCGCGCCTGCGGGCCGAAGGCGGCGGCCATGGCCTGGCACAGCGTCTCGATGACGAAGGCCCCGGGATAGATGGGCATGCCGGGGAAGTGGCCCGCCAGGTTGGCGTCGTCCTCGATCGGCATCCGCGCGACCACCCGCCGGCCGGCGTCGACCTCCTCGATGCGCAGTCGGATGAGCGCGACGAGCGGGGCGGCGCGGCCGGTGGCGGGATGCGGCGTCCACGGCGCGGCCTCGGTGACGGTCACAGCGTGATCCCGCCGTCGACCTGGAACACCTGGCCGGTGACGTACGACGAGCGCTCGGAGAGGAGGAACGCCACCATCTCGGCCACGTCGTCCGGCTGCCCGAAGCGGCCCAGCCCGATCAGGCCCAGTGCCTTGTCGCGGGTCTTCCCGGTCAGCGCTCCGGTCATGTCGGTTTCGATGAAGCCTGGGGCCACCACGTTGACCCGCACCCCGTACGGGGCGAGTTCCTTGGCCAGCGACCGGCTGAGCCCGATGATCCCCGCCTTGCTCGCCGCGTACGCGGTCTGGCCGTGGTTGCCGTAGATGCCGGCCACCGAGGACAGGTTGACGATTGTGCCGGCCCGCCGCTTCATGAAGCGGAACGACATCGCCCGGCAGAAGCTCCACGTCCCGCCGAGGTTGGTGTCCACCACCGCCGCGAAGTCCGGCCGCCGGGCCAGGACCATCGGGCTGTCGCGGGTGATCCCGGCATTGTTCACCAGGCACCCGGCCGGGCCCAGCTCCCGTTCCGCGGCGGCGACGAACGCCTCGACCGCGTCGTCGTCGGTGACGTCACACGGCGCGAAGTACGACGGCACGCCGGTCTCGGCGACCTCCGCTGCGGTCTTCTCGGCGGCCTCGCTGGGCGTGCTGTAGCAGCACGCCACGGGCTGTCCCTGCCCGGCCAGCCGCAGGGCCACCGCGCGGCCGATCCCCCGTGACGCACCCGTCACGAGCGCTGGCGGGTACTCCCCCATGGGCCCCTCCTCCGGGTGCGGAAACACTTCGACATACAAGCTCGTATGTTGGCCCTCATCGTGGAACATTCAAGCGGGGAAGGCAATAGAGAAGCGAAGAAACGAGTTGAACACTCGTCACAATCCGAGCGAATCCGTGTCCGCCCCGGGCGCCGGGGCGGCCTTCCTGATCCGCGTGGGGGTGCGGGAGAACTTCACCGCCGGGCCGGTCAGCGGTGCCTGCGTACCGTTGTGCAGGGTGGTGTCCTGCAGCATCTCGCGGGCCCGTACGCGCGGATCCGCGGCCACCTCCGCCAGGTTGCGGACCTGTTCGGCCACCAACCCGGCAGCGCACATTGCCCGCACCGCCTCGTCCGCCGGTCGCGCCCGGCACCAGGCCGCCACCCGGGCGTCGATCTCCGCGCGGTTCTCCCGGCGTCCGGCCAGCCGCTCGTATCCGGGGGCGCGGGCCAGCTCGGGGCAGCCCAGGATGCCGGTCAGCGCTCTCCAGTGCTTGTCCAGGGCGACCGACAGGTACACCGCGGCGCCGTCGGCGCAGGGATAGACGTTGGACGGCACCGCGAAGTCGGTCTGGTTGCCCCACCGGCCCGGAGCCGCCCCGGTTGCCGCGAGTGTGAGCAGACCGCAGCTGCTGGACAGCATGGTGTCCAGCATGGACACGTCGACGTGCTGGCCCTCACCGGTACGATCCCGGTGCGCCAGCGCGGCCAGCGCACCGATCGCCGCGTGCAGGCCGGCGAGTTCGTCGGCGAGAAAGGTGGGTGCTCGCACGGGTTGACCGTCCGGCTCGCCGTTGAGCGCCATCCACCCGCTCGCGGCCTGGATCACCGGGTCGTACGCGGGTCGGTCGATGTCCGGCCCGTACTGGCCCCAGCCCGTGATCGAGACCATCACCAGGTCCGGGCGCACCGCCAGGCAGTCGTCGTACCCGACCCCCCAACCGGCCAACGTGCCCGGCTTGTAGTTCTCCACCACGAGGTCGGCCCGACGCACCAGCGCGAGGAACCCCTGGCGGCCCTCGTCGGTGCGCAGGTCCAGGCCGATGCTGCGTTTGTTGCGGTTCACCGTCTCCCGGAACCACGACAGGCCGGTGCCGGGGATCGCCGGGGGCACGTCACCGTCGCGGCCGTACGGCAGCTCCACCCGGATCACGTCGGCGCCCATGTCGGCCAGCACGCAGGTGGCCAGCGGCCCGGACCACACCTTGGCCACCTCGATCACGACGAGCCCGTGCAGCGGCCCGTCGACGTCGGTGCGGGCCGAGCGGTAGAAGTGCGAGCGGTCCACGTTCACACCCGCTGCAGGATCGTCGCGGTGCCCAGCGAGCCGCCGCAGCACATGGTGACCAGTGCGGTCTCGGCATCCCGGCGTTCCATCTCGTACAGGGCCGTGACCAACAGCCGGCTGCCGCTGCAGCCCAGCGGATGACCCAGCGCGATGGCGCCACCGCCGGTGTTCACCAGGGCGGGATCCACCCCGTACCGCCGGGCCCAGTTGAGCACCACCGCGGCGAAGGCCTCGTTCACCTCGTACGTGTCCACGTCGCCGATTTTCATGCCGGTCTGCGCGAGCACCCGGGCGGTCGCGGTCACCGGCCCGTCCAGCAGGAAGTACGGGTCCGCCCCGGTGACCGTCTGCCCGAGCATCCGGGCACGGGGCCGCAGGCCCAGTGTCGCGGCGCGCTCCCGCGACATCCACAGCAGCGCCGCCGCGCCGTCGGAGATCTGCGAGGTCGTACCGGCGGTGTGCACGGCACCCGGCACGTTCGGGCGCAGCCCCGCCAGGCCCGTCAGGGTGGTCTCGCGCAGACCCTCGTCCCGGGCCAGCCCGGCGAAGGGCAGGACCTCGGCGTCGAAGTGCCCGGCGTCCCACGCCTGCCGGGCCCTGCTCTGCGACAGCACCCCGTAGGCGTCCACCTCCGCCCGGGTGAATCCCTCGCGGGCGGCGATCCGCTCGGCCCCGCCGAACTGCGACTTCGGCGGATCGTCCCAGGGGTAGTCGGCGGACTTGTAGTGCCCGGGCCCCTGGTAGAGGTTCACCCCGATCGGCACGCGACTCATCGACTCCACCCCGCAGGCGATGCCCACGTCGATCGCCCCGCTGCCGATCAGTGCGGCGACCAGGTGGTTGGCCTGCTGGGCCGACCCGCACGAGGCGTCCACCGTGGTGCAGCCCACCTGCGGGTCCCACCCCGCGTTCAGCCAGGCGTTGCGGGTCACGTTGAGGCTCTGCTCACCGGCCTGGGTGACGCAACCGCCGATCACCTGGTCCACCTGTCCCGGCTCCAGGCCGGCTGCGGTGATCACCCCGTCGAGCACGTGCCGCAGCAGTTGCACCGCCTTGTGCCCGCTCAACGCGCCACCGCGCCGGCCGATCGGCGTACGCACGGCGGCCACCAGCACCGGTTCACGGTCGGTCGTCATTCCTGCTCCAGCCTGATCGCGAACTTCGGGCAGGCCCGTTGCGCTTCCTGCACGGCATCCCACAGCGACTCGGCCGGACGGTCCTGCAGCACGTGCAGCAGGTCGTCGTCGCCGACGCGGAAGACCTCTGGCGCCGCCTGGGCGCACAGTCCGTTGCTGTCGCAGCTGTCGTAGTCAACCCGTACCCACACGTCAGCCCCTCCACCGTGTCCAGTAGTCCAGCACTCGCATCTCGGAAAACACTACTCGTATGTGCGGCAAGAGTCTTGTGTCTTGCACAGACCCTCGTCTAGCGTTCTGGCCGACAAGCGGCTCCGCGGGAGGTTGCAGTGGACGGCTTCACTGGTTGGCCCTCGGAACTCGCGGCCCGCTACCGGGCCGCCGGTTACTGGCGCGGCGAGGTGCTGGGTGACCTGCTGCGCCCGTGGCCGGAGTGGAGCCCGCAGGCGCGGGACCCGCAACGGACGGCCGTGGTGACGCGGACCAGGCGGCACAGTTATGCCGAGCTCGACACCCGCGCCGACCAGTTGGCCGCCGGGCTGGCCGACCTCGGCATCGCCCGCGGCGACCGGGTGATCGTGCAGCTGCCGAACAGCCCGGAGTTCGTCACGACGTGTGTGGCGCTGTTCCGGATCGGCGCGCTGCCCGTGCTCGCCCTGCCCGCGCACCGCCGGGCCGAGCTCGACTATCTCGCCGGGTACGCCGGGGCGGTCGGGCTGGTCACCGCCGACCGCGGGGTCGGCGTCGACTATCGCGAGGTAGCCGCACAGGTGCGCGCCGCGCATCCCGGGCTGCGGCACGTCCTGGTCGTCGGCGACCCGGGCGAGTTCACCGCCTGGTCCGATGTACGCGGAACGCCCCGGCCGATGGCCGGCCCGCAACCGTCCGACGTGGCGTTCTTCCTGCTCTCCGGCGGAACCACCGGCCTGCCCAAACTGATCCCCCGCACGCACGACGACTACGCGTTCCAGCTGCGGGCCACCGCGGCCGAGATGGGGTTCGGCGCGGACGACGCGTACCTGGCCGCGGTGCCGGTCGCACACAACGCCGCCCTCGGGTGCCCCGGCGTGCTTGGTGCACTTCGCGCCGGTGGCAGGGCCGTGCTGGCCGCCAGTCCCAGCCCGGACGAGGTGTTCCCGCTGATCACGCAGGAACGCGTCCGTCTCACCACCGTGATGCCCGCGGTGCTGTCGCTGTGGCTCGAGACCGGGCCGCTGTTCGGCGCCGACCTGGACGGAATGATCATCGAGGTGGGCGGTGCGGTCCTGCCACCGGACGTCGGGCGGGCGGTCCGGCCCGTTCTCGGCGCGACCCTGACCCAGTGGTTCGGCATGGCCGAGGGGATGCTCTGCTTCACCCGCCCGGGCAACGGTGACGAGCTCGCGGCGACCACCCAGGGCACCCCGATGTGCGCCGACGACGAGCTGGTGGTGGTGGACGAGCAGGACGGCCCGCTGCCCGTCGGCGAGGTCGGCGAGCTCCTGGTCCGCGGTCCGTGCGTGCTGCGTGGCTACTACGCGGTCCCGGAGCACAACCGCAGGATGTTCACCGCCGACGGCTTCCTGCGCACCGGCGACCTGGCCCGCTTCACCACGACGGGCGAGCTGGTCATCACCGGCCGGATCAAGGACGTGATCAACCGCGGCGGCGAGAAGGTGGTGGCCGACGAGGTGGAGTCGCATCTGCTCGCCCACGAACGGATCCGTGCCGCCGCCGTGGTACCGGTGCCGGATCCAGGTCTCGGCGAGAAGGTCTGCGCGGTGGTGGTGGTCGACGGCGTGGCCCCCACGCTGGCCGAGGTGCGTGCGCTGCTGCGCGAGCGCGGGCTGGCCGATTACAAGCTGCCAGACCGCCTCGACGTGGTGGACGCGTTGCCGCACACCACGGTGGGCAAGGTGGACCGCCGGGCGCTGGCCGCGCAACGGTCCACGAGCACCGCAGTGGCGCAGCGAATGCCGGGCGAGCCGGCACCGCGCGGCGGCGGCACCGCCCGGGCGGCGTCGTGACCGGCGCCACGACCCGCGCCTGCGGCAGCCTGTGGCAGCGGGAACTGCCACCGCGCCCGGAGCGTCCCGCGCTGCACGGCGAGGCGAGGGCCGACGTGGTGATCATCGGCGCCGGGTTCACCGGGCTGTGGACCGCGTACTACCTGAGCACCTTCGCGCCGCAGCTCAGGATCCTCCTGATCGAGGCGGAATCGGTGGGCTACGGCGCATCCGGGCGCAACGGGGGCTGGTGCACCACGGAGATGCCGGCCCTGCTGGCGTCCCTGGTCCGCCGGTACGGGGCGATGGACGGGATGCGCTTCTTCCGCACCGCGCGCAAGACCCTCGACGAGATCGAACGGGTGCTCGACGCGGAGTCCATCGACGCCGGGTTCGCGCGCGACGGTTCGCTCTACGTGGCGCGTACCCGCCCCCAGGTGGACCGGCTGGGCGCTTGGCAGGACATGCGGCTCAAGCTCGGTATCCGGGACATGACGATGTTGGGCCCGGACGAGGCCGGCGAGTACGCACGGGTCGAGGGCACCCTGCTGGCGGGCTTCACCCCGCACTGCGCGGTGGTGCAGCCGGCCGCGGTCGCCGCCGGGCTGGCCGCCGCGGTGGAGCGGCGCGGAGTCACGATCGCCGAGCACACCCGCGCGCTGCAGGTCACCCCGGGGACCGTGGTCACCCCGGAGGCGGTGATCCGGGCCCGGTCGGTGCTGACCGCCACCGAGGCGTACACCGGCGGGCTGACCGGACACGCGCGCAGGGTCCTGCCGGTGATCTCCCGGGCAATCGCCACCGAACCTCTGCCCGTCGCCTTCTGGCAGCAGACCGGCTGGCGCGATCGGGTCACCGTGGCCGACTCGCGCTACCAGTTCGCCTACTTCCACCGGACCGTCGACGGTCGGCTGGTCGTCGGCGGGCGCGGCGCGGGATACCGGGCGGGCTCCGGCACCTCGGCGGCCGGCCGTTACGGGCCCCGGACGTTCGCCCGGCTCCGGGCCGCCGCGACCGAGATGTTCCCGGCGCTGGCCGGGCACGCGATCACCCACTGCTGGAGCGGCGCGTACGGCCTGCATCGCGACAGCGAGCCGGCGGTGGTCTACGACGCGGCGTCCGGGCTCGGGCACGCCGGCGGCTACAGCGGCGAAGGCATCGCGTTGAGCAATCTCGCCGGGCGCACCCTGGCGGGTCTGGTCGGCGAGGTCAAACGCCCGGAGGCGCGGCTGTGCTGGACCGGACACCGGGCCCGCCGCTGGGAGCCCGAACCGCTGCGCTTCCTCGGCGTCCGGGGGGTCAGCGCCCTGGCCACTCTGGCCGACCGGTACGAGGACCGCACCGACCGGACCGCACCGCTGGCCGGCTTCGTGCTGCGAACCGTTCTGTGACCCCTGCGAGAGGAACCGACGTGACCGGCGACCCTGTACCCGCGCTCAACGGCGGCACGCACATCAACCTCACCGTCCGCGATCTGGAGCGCAGCACGCAGTGGTACTGCCGCGCGCTGGGCTTCACCGTGGTGCGCGACGCCCGGCCGGTGGAGTCCGGCTTCCACTTCCGCACCCTGCTGCACTCCCGAGCGCTCACCTCGATCGTGCTCGGGCAGGCCGACGAACCCCGCACCGAGCCGTTCGACGAGCACCGCGTCGGCCTACACCACCTGGCCTTCCACGTCCCGGAGCGGGAGACGCTACTGGAGTGGGTGGCCCACCTGGACCGTGCCGGCGTCGCCCACGGCGGGGTGGAGAAGCTGTTCCTGGAGGCCGGCTACGGCGTGTGGCTGCGCGATCCGGACAACATCTGGCTCGAGCTGTACTGGCTCAACGCCGAATACTTCATGCGCAAGATGCGCGAGCACCACCGGGCGAAGCGGGCCGAGCGGGCGGCGTCGGCGTCGTGACAGCTGCCCGGCCCCGCATCCAGGCGGTCGACCTGGCATCCTCGAACGACCCCTACCCCGAGTACGCGCGGTTGCGGGAGCGGGGCGCGGTGGTCCGCGGCGAGTTCGGCCAGTCCCTGGCGGTGCGGCACGGCGCGGTCAGCGCACTGCTCCGCGACGCCCGCCTGTCCAGCCACTTCCCGCCGGACTTCATCCGTCTCACCCTGGGCGAGGGACCGGCTGCCGGCTTCCCCGCCGGGATCGTGCTCACTCAGGACCCGCCGGAGCACACCGAGCTGCGCCGGTTCCTCGGACGGGCGTTCTTCGTCGCGGCCGTACGGGCGATGACCGCCGAGGTCCAGGCGCTGATCGACGACCTGCTCGTCCCCGCCCTGGACACCGGCCGGATGGACCTGGTCACCGGGCTCGCCGTGCCGCTGCCGGTGACGGTGGTCTGCCGCCTGATCGGCATCCCCGACGCCGATCGTGACGCCGTACTGCCTCGGGTGATGGACCTCGCCAAGGTGTTCGACGCGGCGAACCTGACCCTGGACGAGCGCGGCGAGGTAGACGCGGCGGTGACCTGGCTGCGCGACTACGTGAGCGCGCTGCTGCTCGACGGGCGCTCGGGCCTCGCCGCGATGTACGCAGGTGACCCCTCGGCGCGGCGCGCGGACAGCGCGCGGATCGTGGACAGCCTGTTGTTCCTCTTCCACGCCGGTTTCGAGACCACCATGGGGTTGGTGTCCAACGGCTGCGCGGCGCTGCTCGACCATCCGGACGAACTCACCCGGCTGCGCGCCGAGCCCGGCCTGGTGTCCACCGCCGTCGACGAGTTCCTGCGCTACGACTCCCCGATCCAGAACGCGATCCGGGTGTGCCGCGAACCGATCGTCCAGGACGGGCACAAGATCCGGGCGGGGCGCTCGGTGATGCTGCTGCTGGGCGCGGCGAACCGCGACCCCGCGGCGTTCGAGAACCCCGATCGGCTGGACATCGGCCGGTCGCCGAACGCGCATCTGGGCTTCGGCGGCGGCCTGCACCGATGCCTGGGCACCGCGCTGGCCCGACTGATGGGCGAACTGGTCTTCACCACGCTGGCCACCCGGTTTCGCGACATCGGCCGCGAGCACGGCGCGCGCCGACGACGGCACGGGAGCCTGCGTTCCTTCGAGTACCTCCCGCTGGTCCTCCGGCCGGCCTGACCACGCTCATCCGCGGAGAAGGAGACATCCACATGGACCGGCTGTCCACCGACACCTACTGGCACGAGACCGCGACCGCCCAGCCGGCCGAACCGCTGGACGGCGACGCCAGCTGTGACGTCTGCATCATCGGCGCCGGGTACACCGGCCTGTGGGCCGCGCACTTCCTCAAGCAGGCCGAACCCGGCATGTCGATCATGGTGGTGGAGGCGGGCACGGTGGGCGGCGGCGCCTCCGGCATGAACGCCGGGTTCGTGCAGATGACCGCGGGCAAGGTCCTGCGCCGGATGCTCTGGTACTACGGCAAGGAGAAGGCCGGCGGGGTCTACAAGTCGGTGGCCCGATCGGTACTGGAGATCGGCCGGTTCTGCCGGCAGAACGGCATCGACGCGCAGTACCAGAACAGTGGCATCCTGCAGGTGGCCACCGACACCAAGCAGCTGGCCCGGCTGGAGTTGCAGATCAAGCGGGCACGCAAGGCGGGCGTGGCGTCGTTCCGGCTGCTGGACGCCGCCGAGGCGCAGGAGCGGATCGGGTCACCGACGGTGCTCGGCGCGCTGAAGGTGAGCGGTGCGCTGCTCAACCCGTACCGGCTGGTCCTGGGCCTGGCCCGGGTGGTGCGGGAGCAGGGCGTGCCGATCCACGAGCACACTCCCGCCGAGACGGTGGAGAAGGTCGACGGCAAGTGGCGGGTGAGCACACCCAAGGGCACCGTCATCGCGGACCAGGTCGTGATGGCCACCAACGGGCTGCAGGGGCAGTTCCCCGAGCTGCACGCCCGGCAGATGCCGGTGTGGAACTACCTGATGGTGACCGAGCCGCTGACCGACGAGCAGCTCGGACGGGTCGCCTGGCCGGGCCGCGAGGGGGTCGCGAACTCTCTGTCGTTCTCCACCGCGGCACGCCTCACCCCGGACAACCGGGTGCTGTGGGCCGGCGGCCTCTGGTACATGTTCGGCAACCGCGACACCGACGTCCGGCACCGGCGCAACGACGAGGCGTTCGGCAAACTGGAGCAGTCTTTCCGGGCGTTCTTCCCGCACTGGCGCGACGTGCGGTTCAGCCACGCCAACGGCGGCCTGATCAGTTGGAGCCACACGTTCATCCCGCAGTTCGGCCGCACCGAGTCGGACATGATCTACGGGCACGGGTACACCGGCAGCGGGATCGCGGCCAGCCACACCGGCGGCAAGATCCTGCGGGACCTGGTGCTGCGGCGGCAGACCGAGTTCACCGACCTGGCATTCGTCACGGTCAACCAGCCGAAGTTCCTGCCCGGCGCCTGGGGCAACAAGGGCGGCGAGTTCTTCATCTGGCGTCAGCGCATCGGTGACCGGCTGCCCCTGCTGCTGCCGTACCAGGCGGCGCTGGCTCCGAAGCGATTCTTCGCGCGCCGCCCGGCACAGGGCCGCCCGTAGCCTGGCGAGGGGCGGTGCCCCGGAGCGCGTCCCGGGGCACCGCGTGGTGCTCAGCCGGTCGAGGATGCCCGCAGGAGCGTCCGCGACTCCCCCACGGCCAGGTCCCACAGGTCCCGCTGGTCGCGCCCCGCCTCCCGCCACGCGATCCGCGCCTGCTCGATCGGTGCCATCGGTGTCTCGGCGGAAAGCACGAAGGCGCCCCAGTGCATGGTCATCATGCGGGGGGTGCCCAGGTCGGCGCACGCCCGGACCGCCTCGGACGGGCTCATGTGCAGCGGCTTCATGAACCATCTGGGCAGGTACGCGCCCACCGGCATGAGCGCGAGGTCGATGTCGGGGCGGCGGGCGCCGATCTCGGCGAAGTACCGCCCGTACGCGGAGTCGCCGGCGAAGTAGACGGTGGTGGCGCCGGGAGTCGCCGGGTACGCCGTCATCACCCAACCGCCCCACAGGCTCCGACAGCCGTCGAAGAGTGTCCGGCGGCTCCAGTGGTGCGACGGGGTGAACTCGAAGCGCACCGGCCCGATGTCGACCGTTTCCCACCAGTCCAGCTCGGACACCCGCGTGAAGCTCAGTCGGCGGAACCACCAGCCCAGGCCGGCGGGCACCAGCATGTGGGTGTCGCGCGGCAGCCGCCGCACGGTCGGGGCGTCCAGGTGGTCGAAATGGTTGTGGCTGATCACCACGGCATCCACGTGCGGCAGGGCCTCCCACGGCACGCCGGGGGGAGTCAGCCGAGGTCGGACGCCGGGGATCCGGGTGGCCCACACCGGATCGGTGAGCACCACCAGGCCGCCAATCCGCAGCACGCACGATGCGTGGCCGACCCAGGTCACGCCCACCTCGGTGTCCGCCACGGCGGGCAGCGCGGCCTGCGGTCGGACCGGGATCCGGCCAGCGTCGGCGAGATCGGGGCGCATGCCGCCGGAGAGCATCAGCCGGCGCACCGCACGAGACCCCGGGACCGGGTGAGTCAACCGGTCGGCGAAGCTGGCCGGCCAGGTGCGTTCTCCTCGCCTTTCAGACCGTATCCGGTCGAACGCACGGTAGATACTTCGTGGATACCTCATCGGCAGCTCCGCACCTCGGAGGGGCTCGGCCGAGACTCTGACTCGCATCGACAGACCTTGCCAAGTCTCGTGTCTGCGCTAGCGTATATCGCATGTCGGAGTGTTTCGACGGCATGGATGCGACGAGATCGGAGGGCACCGTGGAGGACCAGCAGCGGATGCTGGACATTTGGCAGAACATCTTCAAAACCACCGTTAAGTCCGACTCGGACTTCTTCGACGACCTTGAGGGCGATTCGATGGCCGCCGCCGCGATCGTCCATTGGGTAAAAGTCGTCTTCGGTGTGCAGATCCCGATGGTCGAGGTGTTTGATCAATCGACCCCGGCCGAGTTGTCGGCCTATGTCGACACAGTCCGGTCCGGTTCAACAAACTAGGTATTGGGCTTCCTCGACTCGGGTTGATCTACTCGCCCAAAGGGTTGATTGACCCGCCGTATCCACTGTGTGAACGTAACGTCGCGGCAGCAGCCGCCTACCTCCGGTCACGAGGGCCTTGCGCAGCCCTGCTCGGATATTTCTTGCTGCGTTCAGCCCCATCGGCACGACCCCTGGAGTCAAACAGATGGACCGCGTTTCGGACCCGCAGGACCTTGACGAATCGGCAACCATAACCGCACCCCTGAGCGAGCTGCAGTACGCTTACCTGCTCGGCGAGGTCGGCGATTTCCAGCTCGGCGGTCCGGCCCTCTTCTACGAAGAGTACGCGTGCCACAAGCTCGACCTGCAAGCCTTCAGCAATGCTCTCCTGCAGCTCATGCGACGCCACGAGATGCTCCGTGCGACCTTCGACGAGGCCGGCCTGCTGCACGTGCAGGACGACCTTCCGGTGCCCCTCACCTACCGACTGCTGCGCGGCCAGCCGGAGACCACCTGCCGCCGGCTGATCACCGACAGCCGTGACCGCTACTACCGCTCCGGTCTGCCGCTGGGCCGGCGTGCCCCGTTCGACGTGACCGTGTACGCCCTGGACACCCACTTCGTGGTGCAGGTCTGTGGGCGGCTGCTGGCCATGGACGGTTTCTCCGGTGAGATCTTCGCCCAGGAACTGCGGGCCCTGCTCGACGGCGAGACCCTGCCGCCGCTGCGGTACACCTTTGCGCAGTACCGCAGCGACTTCGAGCGCCGCAAGGACGAGGAGAGCTACGCCGTCGCGCGCAAGTACTGGCTGGACCGGCTGGAGACGCTGCCCGCGGCGCCGGAGCTGCCGCGACGCAGGCTGAGGGGGGACCCTGACCCGCGGCTCGTCCGACGCACCTTCAAGATGCCCGCGGAGCAGTGGGTCGGCCTCGCCGAGCGGATCAAGAAGAACCGGCTGACCGGCACGATGGCGCTCGGTGCCGCCTTCTGCGACGTGCTGCGGCACTGGTCGAAGAATGCCGACTTCACGATCAACATGATGTACGGCGAGCGGTCTCCTTTCCACCCCGACGCCAACAAGATCATTGGCAACTTCAGCAGCACGGTGCTGGTCGAGTGCGCGGCTGGCGCCCCCGGCTCCACGTTCGCCGACCGCGCCCGGGCCTGGCGCCGCCAGTTGCTGCGGGACCTGGAACACTCCGCGTTCAGCGGCGTGTCGGTGATCCGCGAGCTCAACCAGATGCGCGGCAACTCACGCGACGCGTCGATGCCGGTGGTGTTCACCAGCATGCTCGGCGTCGGCGATGCCGGCGAGGGCGTCTTCCTCGAGCACCTCGGCTGGGAACGCCTGGAGGGCCGGGTCCGCACCCCGCAGGTCACCCTGGATCACCAGGTGTACGTCGCGGACAACGTCCTGGTGACCACCTGGGACAGTGCCGACGACCTCTACCCGGCCGGCATGATCGACGAGATGTTCGCGGCCTACCGGAAGCTGCTGACCCGGCTCGCTACCGACGACACCGTCTGGCGGGAGCCGGTGTTCGACCTCACGCCCGCGAGTCAGCTGAACATCCGCCGTCAGGTCAACGACACCGCGGCACCGGTGCCGATGGTCACCCTGCACGACCTGTTCCGCCAGCAGGCCCAGCGGCACCCGGAGCGGATCGCGGTGATCAGCGGCGGGCAGGAGATCACCTACGGTCAGCTGCACGACCGGGCCAACGCGATCGCGGCCGACCTCATCGCCGAGGGGGTCCGCCCCGGCGACCTGGTCGGCGTACGGGCGGTGCGCGGCCTGCGACAGACCGCGGCCCTGCTCGGGGTGATGATGACCGGCGCGGCGTACGTGCCGATCTCACCGCAGTGGCCGTCATCCCGGCGTGAGCAGGTGGCGGGCATCGCCGGTCTGCGGCTGCTGCTGTCCGACCGCACCAACGGCAACGAGCCGGAGGCCGGCGGGATGCGCACGATCGACATCACCACCGCGATGGCCCGCCAGGACGGTGCGGAGCGCGTCACGGTGCCGCTGTCCAGCCGCGCGCTGGCGTACGTCATCTTCACCTCCGGGACCACTGGCACGCCGAAGGGCGTGATGATCGCGCACGACAGCGCCGCGAATACCATCCTGGACATCAATGAACGATTCAGCGTCGGCATGCGAGACCGGGTACTGGCAGTCTCCGAGTTCACCTTCGACCTGGCGGTCTGGGACATGTTCGGTACGTTCGCCGCGGGCGGCACCATTGTAATTCCGGACGCGGGGCAGGAACGCGAGGTCACCCACCTGTACGACCTGTGCCAGGCACACGGCGTCACCGTGTGGAACAGCGTCCCGGCGTATCTGATGATGTTCAGCGAATTCGTCCGCACCGGCAACCGGGCAGCCCTGCCGGAGTTGCGTCTAGCCATGGTCAGCGGCGACTGGGTGCCGATCCACCTCGGCTCCGAGGTGGTCAGGATGGCGCCGAACGCGGCCTGCGTGAGCCTGGGCGGCGCCACCGAAGCGTCCATCTGGTCCAATTACTTTCCGGTTCCGGCCACCGTACCGGAGCATTGGCTGTCCATCCCGTACGGATTCCCGCTGCGTAATCAGCGCTTCCAGGTGCTCGACACGAAGATGTCCGACCGTCCTGATTGGGTCCCCGGCGAACTTTTCATCGCCGGGCACGGCCTGGCCGAGGGCTATCTGGGCAACCCGGAGCTGTCCGCCGCCACGTTCCTCACCCATCCCCGCACCTCGGAGCGCATCTACCGCAGCGGCGACTGGGCCCGGTACTGGCCGGACGGCACGTTGGAGTTCCTCGGTCGCGGGGACGCTCAGGTCAAGGTCAACGGATTCCGCGTCGAGCTGGGCGAGATCGAAACCGCCCTGCTGAACCATCCCGGGGTCACCGACGCCGCCGTGGTCCCCCGCAGCGACGGGCGGGGGGTGACGCTGGTCGCCTTCGTGGCCGCCACGGCTGCGGCCGAGCACCTGGTCGGTCAGCTCAGGGAACACCTCGGCGCCACTCTCCCGGCGTACATGTCGCCGCACGTCATCGAGGTGCTGGACCGGCTCCCGCTGACCGGCAACGGCAAGGTCGACCGCAGAGCCCTCGGTGAACGCGCGCAGCTGGCGAAGGCCGCCCCGGTCGCGGTCGACGCCGCGCCGCGCACACCTACCGAGAAGATCCTCGCGGAACTCTGGGGGGATCTGCTCGGCACGACCGCGGTGGCGTACACCGACGACTTCTTCGCCAGCGGTGGCAGCTCTCTGCAGGCGGCGCAGCTCATGAACCGGATCGAGCAGCGCCTGGGCCGGCGGTTGCCGCTGGCCACCCTGTACACGTCCGGCACGGTGGAACAGCTCGCCGCGCTGCTGGACGAGGCCGCCACGGCCGGCTCCGAGTCCGCCGTGGTGCGGCTGGCCGACGACGACGGGCCGCCGATCGTCCTGGTCCACCCGGTCGGCGGGGACCTGCTCTGCTACCGACCGCTGGTGGACCGGCTGGGTAGCCGGTACCGCGTGTTCGGGCTGAGGTCGGCCGACACGGGGTGCTCCCAGACCATCGAGGGCATGGCGGCGAGATACCTGACCGAGCTGGCGCCGGTGCTGGGCGACGGCCCCGTCCGGCTGGCCGGATGGTCGCTGGGTGGCACGGTGGCGTACGAGATGGGACGCCGCCTGCACCGTGACGGCCGGGAGTGTCGGGTCGTCTTGATCGACCCGTGGCTGCGCCGCCCGGCGAACCCTCCTCCTGACGGCAGGACGCTGGTGCGGGCCTTCCTGCACAATCTCGCCGGTGCCGAGGTGGACGTGCCGGACCTGCCCGCCGACACCACAGCCGCGCTGCGCCAGGCGTGGTCGTCGCCACCGCCGCAGCTGTCGGTGCTAAGGTCCACCGAGTTCACCGAGCTGCAGGGCATGTTCGCCGTCTTCGAGGCGAACACGCGAGCGCTGCTGCGGTACACGGCGACGCCGGAGGACACGATGCCGGTGACGGTGGTGGAGTCGTCCCGAACCACGCTGGGCCCGGCCGGGAGCTACCTGGTGCCCTGGCGGCAGGGCGGGCCCGCCCTACCCGGTTCGTGTTTCCAGACCCTTGCGGGTGACCATTTCACGATGATGGGCGGGGAACACGCCGACGTGGTCGTGCAGCTGATCGAGCGCTGACCCCCGACGCGGCGAGAGGCCGCCCCACCCGGGGCCGGCCTCTCTGCTGGGGTCAAGGGGTGAGAGCGGAGGTGAGCGCGCTTCGGATGCCCGGCCGGGACCCGAACACCAGCAGGAACGTCGCCTCCCGGACGAGCCGCTGCGCGTGCTGTCCGCGCAGCACCGCCCGGCTGCCCTCCGACACCGCCAGCGCCGCGCACGCCCGCAGGGCTAGGTGGGAGGCGGCCGCGCGAGCCTGCGGCATGGTGTCCGGGTCGGACACGTCCAGAAAGCCGCGCGTGGTGTCGAGTTGCTTGGCCAACTCCTCGGAGCCGGTCAGCGCGATGGCTCGCGCCGCCACGCCGAGCGCGAGGGAGCCGTTGAAACGCAACGTCGCCGGGTCTCGTTGGCGCCACGCCTCCAACGGCATGGTGCCGCTGATCCGCGAGGCCGGCACGAAGTGCTCGCGGAAACTCACGGTCACCGTGCTGCTGGCGTTCACCGCGGTCAGCGCCAACGGTTGCACGCTCAGCGAGCCGGACTCGACAGCGTCCACCAGGGCCCAGACCAGCGTGTCATCGGCGTCGCGGCCGGCGACGTAGAGGGTGTCGACCAGACCCCAGCCGCTGACCCACGGAGCATCGCCGTCCAGCAGGTATCCGCCGTCGACCGCGGTGGCCCGTACGGCGGCCGGACCGGGGCGGACCGCAGCGCCGATGGCCAGCCCGGAGCGTCGACGCCCGGCGGCGAGCGGCTCCAGAAACTCCTCCTTGAGCGCCTCGTTCTGCGTGTTTGCCGCCGCCATCACCGCGTTGTGATGTTGCGCCCAGACGAAGGTGGTGGTCAGGCATCCGCTCGCGAGAGTCTCGATCACCCGGCACACCGAGGCGAAGTCGGGCAGGCCCAGTGTGCTCAGGTGCGGTGGTGCGGCGAGAGCGTAGAAACCCCGCTCGGCCAACAGGTCAAGGTGCGACACGGGCAACCGGTCACTCCCGTCCACCGCCGCCGCGGCCGGGAAGAACACCTGGTCGGCGATCTCCTGGGCCTGTCGGAGACCGGTGGGCTGATCGGCGATGGCAGTCACGTCAGTACTCCCTGGGGCTCGTATGTTTGCGTATCTTCTCGTATTCTTCGCCGTACATCCAGCACTAGAGCATGCGGAGGTGTCATGGCCGGAGAACCGTCCTTCATCGAATTCGCGGTACCGAACCCGGAGCTGACCCGGGACTTCTACGAGCAGCTGTTCGGATGGAAGTTCCAGATGCTCACCCATGGGTCCTACATCGAGCTTCCAGGTGATGTCGAGGCCGGCTCGCACCCGGACACCGACCCACCGCACATCATCGTCTACTTTCAGGTCGACGACCTGCAGGCCGCGATCGAGAAGGTCCGGGAACTGGGTGGTGAGGTGGGCCCGCTGCGCCCGCCGAGTCCGCAGTACGGCGCCTTCGCGGAGTGCAAGGACAGCCAGGGCGTGGCCTTCGGGCTGCGTCAGCTGCCGTCCGCCTGACCGTGGGCCGGGGCCCCGGCCGCCGTCGTGGCCGGGCCCCGGCGCGGATCAACCCACCGGAGCGGCCGGCTGCCCCACCGCCGCCGCAGCCAGCTCGACGTAGTCCTTCACCAGTGCCTGCGCCCACTCCGGCAGGAACCGGTCACGTTCGCACAGCACCAGCGCGGTGAGATCGTCGCCCTGCGGCACCACGACGAACTCCAACGCGAACCGGCTCCGGTCCAACTGCGCCTCCAGGTCGTCGAGCTCGTCGCCGGCCATGTCCGCACGCGACATCATCGACCCGAGCAGGTGAAACATGACATCGTCGGTACGTCCCTCGCCACCGACCGTGCCCGGCGGCAGCAGCTGTGACGGCAGTTCCTGGTGCCGCAGGCCGCCCATCACCACCGACCGGGTCCGGCGCACCAGATCACCCAACGGCTCCCCCGGCTTCACCTGAGCCCGCAGCAGCGCCATCGTGACGAAGAAGCCGACGGTGTCGGCGACCTCGGGACGCGCCCGGTTGGCGAACAGCGTCGCCACGGTGAGGTCCGACTGGCCGGTGGCGCGCTGCAGGGCCAGATAGAACAGCGACAGCATGACCGGGAACAAGGTCGTCCGGTGTTGCCGCGCCAGCGCCCGGAGACCGGCCGCGACCTGCGGGCCGACGGTCAGCTCCACGCATACCGAGGCAGGCTCGCCCGGAGTGCGGGCGACCTGCGCCGCCTGCGGCAGCTGGAGCAACCGCGCGCCGTCGAGCTGCTGGCGCCAGTAGTCGGTCAGGACAGGGCCGCGCTCGCCCTCGACCTGTTCACGATGCCAGGCCGCCCACTGCGGGTACTGCCACTGCACCTCGGGCAGCGGCTCGCCGGCGTACAGGGCACGGATGTCGCGGGACAGCAGTGCGTTGGACCAGTCGTCGCTGACGTAGTGATGCATGGTGAGCACGACCACGTGATGCTCGGGTGCCAGCCGCAGCAGCATGACGCGTGTCGGCCAGAGCGACACGTCGATCGGGGTGGTGAGTTCGGCGGTGAGGACGTCGCGCGCCGCGAGCCGGGGCTGCCCGCCGTCGGAGACGTCGTGTTCGGTGATCGCCACCGGCTGCGGATCGTTGACGACCTGGAAGAACTGCCGCCGACGGGTGACGAAGGTGGTGCGCAGCGCGTCGTGCCGTTCGTGCAACCGCCGCACGGCCATCTCCAGCGCGGCCCGGTCGAGGGGGCCGCGTAGATGCCAGACCACCTGTTCGTTGAGTGAGTTGCGGTGACCGCGGTAGTGGTCCATCAACCACAGCAACCGCTGACCTACCGACGCTGGAAGCTCGTCCATGCCGCGACGCTACCGCCCGGGCCGAGCCTTTCATAGTGTTTCCTCGCATCCACCGAACACTCCTTGACACACGTGCCAGAGACATTGAAATAATCGCTGGCGTGACCACCGTGCGGACGCCTGGCTTCGACGTACGAGCACCGGAGGTGCTCGATGACCCGGTGCCGGTGTACGCCCGCCTGCGCGACGCGGGCGCGGTACTGCCCAACGGCCCCGGTCAGTGGGTGGTTCCGCGTTACCGTGAGGTCGCGGCGTTGCTCAAGGACCGGCGACTGACCAAGACCCTGCCCGAGGCCTACTACCGGTACACCGTCGGCGATGCGGAGCTGAGCGGCTTCCTGTCCGGGCAGAACCTGGGCCGGCGCAACGCGCTCGCCGCCAAGGTGCTGGCCGGCTCGTTCAGCCCGGCGCTGGTACGCCGGCTCGATGCGACCATGCGACAGCAGGTCGACGACCTGCTCGTGCCGGTGCTGGCCAGCGGGAGCACCGACCTGGTGGCGGACCTGGCTCTGCCGTTCCCGCTGGCGGTGATCTGCGAGTTGCTCGGCGTGCCGCCGGCGGAGCGGGCCGAGCTGTGGCCGCACGCGGCGCAGCTGGTGCGGGCGTTCAGCGACATCGCCTTCCTGTCCGACCAGGACGTCGGCGCGGCGGTGGCGGCACTGCGCTGGCTACGCACCTACCTGACCGATCTGCTGCGGCGCGGCACCGGTGGCGACGACCTGCTCACCCGGATGGCGGCGAGCGAGGCCGACGGTGAACGCCTCACCCCGCAGGAGATCGTCGACAACGCGATCACGGTCTTCTACGCGGGTTTCGAGACATCCATGGGAATGATCTCCAACGGCATGGTGGCGCTGCTACGCAACCCGGACCAGCTGACCCGGCTGCGGCAACGGCCGGAGATGACCACCCTGGCGGTGGAGGAGATGCTGCGCTACGAGGCACCGATCCAGGTCACCATGCGCAGCCCGCTCGAACCGATCCAGGTGCACGGGCGCACCATCCGCCCCGGCCGCGTGCTCTACCTTCTCGTCGGGTCGGCCAACCGCGACCCGGAGCAGTTCAGCGCCCCGGACCGGTTCGACATCGGGCGGACGCCCAACCCGCACCTGAGCTTCGGCGCCGGCGTCTACCGCTGCCTGGGCTCGGCCCTGGCCCGGGCGGAGGGCGTGGCGGTGTTCGACCGGCTGCTCGCCAGCACCCGGGACATCGAGTTCGCGAGCGAGCCGGTGCGCCGGCCGCGCTTCAACTTTCGCACCTACGACAGCGTGCCGCTGCACGTGCGCCCAGCCTGAAGGGGTCTCATGGACCTGCACGACGATCCGGACGAGGCGGCGTTCCGCGCGCGGCTGCGCGACTGGCTGCGCGAGCGACTGCCCGACGAGCCGCGGCAGTGGAGTCGCGACGAGCTTCGGGTCTGGAGCCGGGATCTGCACCGGGCCGGGTACGCAGGCCTGACCTGGCCCACCGAGTACGGCGGGCAGGGTCTGCCGGCCGGGCACCAGGCCATCTTCGCCGAGGAGACCGCCCTGGCCGGCGCTCCCGACCATCTGAACGTGATCGGCATGAACATGGTCGGCCCGACGTTGATCTCCCGCGGATCGGCTGCCCAGCAGGCCTGCTTCCTGCCCGGCATCCTGTCCGGGGAGATCCTGTTCTGTCAGGGCTTCTCCGAGCCGGACGCAGGCTCCGACCTGGCCTCGGTGCGTACCCGGGCGGTCCGGGTGGACGGTGGGTACGAGTTGCACGGCGAAAAGGTGTGGTCCTCGTACGCCCATCTGGCCGACCACTGCCTGCTGCTGGCGCGGACCGCCACGGAGGGCCGCAAACACGACGGCCTGACCTGCTTCCTGCTGGACATGCGCTCACCCGGTGTCGCCGTGTCCCCGCTGCGACAGCTCAACGGCGACACCGACTTCAACCAGATCGTGCTGACCGGCGCCCGGGTGCGCGACGAGGACGTCGTCGGCGAACCAGGCCGGGGCTGGTCGGTGGCGCTGTCCACCCTCGCGCACGAGCGGGGCACCTTCGGCATCACGCTGACCGCCCGCCTCAGCGTGCAGTTCGCCCGCATGCTGCGCACCGTGCATCGCTGCGGTGCACAGCACGATCCACTGGTACGCCGGGAGGTCGCCGAACTGCACACCCGGCTGCAAGGGCTGCGCTACACCGGATACCGCTCGCTCGCCGCGCAGCGTCGCTCCGGCGAACCCGGCCCGGAGTCCTCGCTGCTCAAGCTCGAGTGGTCGCTGGTGAACCAGCGGGTGTGCGCCCTGGCCGTCCGTGTGCAGGGTGCCGACGGCGCGCTGGACGGCTACTGGCAGCACCAGCGCCTGCGCAGCCGGGCCAACACCATCGAGGGCGGTACCTCGGAGATCCTCCGCGGGATCGTCGCCGAGCGGGTCCTGGGCCTGCCCCGGTCCCGGTGACCGGCACGACGAGGAGGCAGTCATGGACTTCGCGCTCACCGAAGAGCAGCAGGACATCCGGGCGGGGGCCCGGCGGTACCTGGCCGAGCGGTACCCGCCGGAACGGATCGGCGCGCTGGCCGACGGCCCGCACGGCAGCGAGGCGTCGTCCTGGCCGGAGCTGATCCGGCAGGGCTGGTTGGACCCGGACCTCAGCGCGGTGGACCTCGCGCTGCTCGCCGAGGAGAGCGGGTACGCCCTGCACCCGACGCCGTGGTGGAGCACGGTCGCGCTGGCGGCGCCGTACCTGCGGTGGCAGGGAGAGGCGGTGACGGTGCCGGCCACGTACGCGGCGGGCGACGTGCGCGCCGACCGGAGCCGTACCGGCTGGCTGCTGTACGGCCTCGCGCCGGTGGTGGCGGACGCCGGACCAGCCAGGCAGCTGGTCGTCCGGGCGCAGACGCCGGAGGGCCCGGCGCTGTTCACCCTGCCGTCCGACACGCCCGGTGTGAGCGTCACGGAACTGGCCACCCTGGACACCCTGCGGCGGATGGCCCGGGTGGCGGTCGTCGGCGCCCCGGCGCGCATGCTGATCGGGGCGGACCAGGCCCCGCAGGCGTTCACCGCCGCACGAACCCTGGGTGGGACGCTGCTGGCCGCCGAGGCGGTCGGTGTCGCCACCCGGGCGCTGGACCTGGCTGTGGCGTACGCCCGGACCAGAGAGCAGTTCGGCCGGGTGATCGGCGGGTTCCAGGCGGTGGCGCACCAGTTGGCCGACGTGTACGCGGCCATCGAACCGGCCCGGTCGCTGGCCTACCGGGCGGCGTGCCTGGTGGCCCGGAAGGACGAAGCGGTGCCGGCCGTGGCGGAGGCGGTCATCGCCGCCCGCCGCGCCGCCGTGCACGCCTGCGAGGCAGCCGTGCAGACTCTCGGCGGCACCGGCGTCACCTGGGAGTATCCGCTGCACCGCTGGCTGCGCCGGGCGCTGTGGCTGGAGGCCTTCGCCGACCTGGATCCCGATCCGCACTCCACCGTGGCTAACCATTTGCTGGCCATGTCAGCCGATACGGTCGAGCCGTCCGTACCGCCGCGAGGAGGCCACCATGCCCAGCCCTGAGACCGTCGCCGAGATCGCCCTGTCGCTGCCCGGCGCGACGCAGTCCGCGCACTTCGACGTGACCGACTTCCGGGTCGGCAACAAGATCTTCTGTACCCTGCCCCGGCCGGGCGTCATGGGCATGCGGATCGGCGTGGACGAACAGGCCGCCCTGCTCAGCGGGGACCCGGCGACCTTCTCCCGCCCCGAGAACAAGTACGGGCAGAGCGGTTGGACCTTCGTCGCGCTGGAGACCGTCGCCCCGGACGAGTTGCGCGAGCTGATCACCGAGGCGTGGCGCCGACTCGCCTCCCGCAAGCTGCAGGCCGAGTTCGACAAGGAGGCACCACGGTGACCGTGACCACCAGACGCGCCACGATCGACGCCGACGCCGTGTTCAAGCTGCTGGAACTCGGCGACTATCTGCTGCCGTACACCATCCGGGCGGTCTGCCTGCTCGGCGTGGCGGACGCGCTGGCCCACGGGCCACTGCCGATGGCCACGCTGGCCGAGGCGACCGGCACCCACGAACCGACCCTGCGCAAGACGATGGAATACCTCGCCACCAGGGACGTGTTCGCCGTCGATGCCGACGGCGAGGTCGCCCTGACGCCGCTGTCCGACCTGCTGCGGGCGGAGCACCCGTACTCGGCTCGGGACATCTTCCTGTCCCCGGTCGCCTGCACCCGGGCGATGGAGGGCCTGGACGAGGCGATCCGCACCGGTGGCCCGGCGTTCGACGCCGTGCACGGCCGGTCCCTATGGGACCACCTGAAGAGCCACCCGGACGACGGCGAGGCGTTCGACCGGGTGATGAGCGGGGTGACCGGCATGGAACTGGTGGCCATCCTGCGCGCCTGCGACTGGAGGCGCTTCGGCAGCATCGTCGATGTCGGCGGCGGCAACGGTGGGTTCCTGGCCAGCCTGCTCAAGCGGGTCCGCAACGCGCGCGGCGTGCTCTTCGACCTGCCCGGCGTGGTGGCGCACGCGGACGAGCAGTTCGCCACCGCGGGGGTCAGCGACCGGGCCGAGGTGGTGCCGGGCAGCTTCCTGGAGGGTCCCATCCCGGCCGGCGCCGACGCGTACGTGCTCAAGCGGATCCTCTACAGCTGGTCCGACGACGAGGCGGTCGGCATCCTCGGGCGGGTCCGCGCCGCGATGCACCCGCAGAGCCGGCTGTTCATCATGGAGGCCGGCCGGCACGGCGAGGAGCCGCCGGTGCTGGCCCGCCGGATGGATCTGCTGATGCACACGTTGACCGCCGGTGGGGCCCGCACCCTGGCAGAGCAGAGCGCACTGCTCGACCGCGCCGGGTTGCGCCTGGTCCGCAGCATGCCCACCCCGATGTTCCCGATCATCGAGGCGCAGCCCGCGTGACCGCGCTGCTGGACTGGCTGGCCCGCCCGGACAGCGAGCGCGGAATCCGGTTCGCCATGCCGGACGGTTCCTGGGAGCTGTGGACGTACGCCCGGCTGGCCGCCCTGGTCCGGCACAGCGCCGCGGCGTTGCGGTCCGCCGGGGTGGGCCGCGGCGACGTGGTGAGCATCGCCGAGCCGACCGGTCCACGCTTCGTCGGCCTGCTCTTCGGCAGCATGCTGGCCGGCGCGGCCGCGTCCCCGGTGCGCCGCCGCCCGCGTTCGGCGACCGGGAGCGGTACACCGGGCACCTGCACGCCGTCCTCGCCGCCGCCGCGCCCCGCCTGGTGGTCCACGACGCCGCCCTACCGCAGGTCGGCGTGCTGTGCCGGGCGGCAGGCGTCGCCTCGATGGAGAGCCGGGAGCTGCTGGAGTCCCCGTCGGTCGCCGGCCCGTCGGAGCCTGGGGACATCGCGCTGGTGCAGTTCACCTCCGGCACCAGCGGGCGGGTGCGCGGGGTACGGGTGCCGCCCGCGACGCTCGCCGCCAACGTCGCGGCCATCGCCCGGTGGCTGCGGATGACCCCGGACGATGCCACCGCCTCCTGGCTGCCGGTGCACCACGACATGGGACTCATCGGGTGCCTGCTCGCCCCGGTGGCGACCGGATCCGATCTGTGGCTGATGTCTCCCGGCGACTTCATCCGGCAGCCGCTGCGTTACCTCGAGTGCTTCGGCCGACAGGGGGTGCGGCTCAGCGCGATGCCGGCGTTCGGCCTGGACCACATCGTGCGGCGGGTGCCGGCGCAGCGGCTGGCGGGCATGGACTTCTCGGCGTGGCGGGCGCTGATCCTGGGCGCGGAACGGATACCGGCGGCGGCTCTGGACGCCTTCGTCCGGCTGTGCGGCCCGGCCGGGTTCCGCCGTGAGGCGCTGCTGCCGGCGTACGGCCTCGCGGAGAACACCCTGTCGGTCACCGGGCTGCCGCTGTCCACCGGCTGGCGGGCCGTCGAGCGTGACGGCACCACCGTGGTGGGCTGCGGCCGGCCGTTGACCGGGGTACGCGTGCGCGTCGTGGACGAGGCCGGCGCCCCGGTACCCGACGGCCAGGTCGGGGAGATCGTGGTCGGCGGCACGTCGGTGGCCGCCGGGTACGCCGGGTCACCCGGGCGCAGCGCGTTCCGCGCCGGGGAACTGCACACCGGGGACGCCGGATTCCTCCAGGACGGCGAGCTGTTCGTGCTGGGCCGGTGGGGTGACAGCGTCAAAGTGCGCGGCCGGACCGTGTTCGCCGAGGACGTGGAGGCCGCCGTGCAGGCCGCCTGCGGGGCCCCGGCCGGGCGGATCGCCGCCCTGCTCGGCCAGGTCGGCGAGGAGCCTCAGGTGGTGCTGGTGCTGGCCCACCCGCAGCCGGAGTGGCCCGGGCTGGCCGAGGCGACGGCGCGTGCGGTGGCCGAGGGTGCGGGCGTGCGCGCCGTCGTGGTGCCGGCCGGCGCGATTCCCCGGACCAGCAGCGGCAAGCCGCGCCGCCGGCAGATGTGGCGTACCCACGTCACAGATCCAGCCCCGCCAGCACCTGCGCGAACACCGGGGCCTGCTGCTCGATGAGATAGAAGTGGTGCCCGGGCAGCACCCGCAGGTCGAATCCGCCCGTGGTGTACGGCGACCAGTCGGCAACCTGCTCGAGAGGCGCCTCCGGGTCGGCGTCACCGGTGATGGCGGTGATCGGTGTGGTCAACGGCGGTCCGGCGGTCGGCCGGTACGACTCGACGAGCCGGAAGTCGGCGCGCAGCGTGGGCAGCACGGAGGCGCGCAGCTCGGGGTGCTCCAGCGCGGCATCCGTGGTGCCGCCGAGGCGGCGCAACTCGTCCCACAGCGCGTCGTCCGGCAGCCGGTGCTTCACCCCGCCCGGCCGGTGGTGCCGAGGCGCGGGGCGGCCGGAGACGAACAGCCGCCGCGGGCACACGCCCAAGCCGTGCTCCAGGCGGTACGTCACCTCGTACGCCACCGCCGCGCCCATACTGTGCCCGAACAGCGCGAAGTCGGTGCCCAGCAGGGGGCGCAGCGCCGCCACCACGGCGTCCACCAGGGTGTCCATGTCTGGCATGTACGGCTCCCCGATCCGGTCCAGCCGGCCCGGGTACTGCACCGCGACCACCTCGACGTCAGCCGGCAAGGCGGTCGCCCAGTCCCGGTAGAACGTCGCGTTGCCGCTGGCGTACGGGAAACACAAGAGCCGTCGCCGGGCCGAGGGCCGTGGCCGGTAACGGCGAAACCAGCTCTCCCCCGCGATGCTGGAGACGCTCATCGGTCCGCCGCCTCGTCCGCCGCGGCGGCCAGCGCCTTGATGTCCGGGCCGGTGAACGCCTGCGGTGGCTGCGAGGTGAGCAGCTCCGGCGGGCCGAGGCGCAGAGTCAGGTCCTGCCACAGCTTGCACAGCGACAGGTGGTACTGCCCGCGCCGCAGCGGGTCCTGTCCCTCCTGCGCGGCCCGGTGCAGGCCGGCCACCGCGTGCGCGATGCCGGCCGGCCAGACGCTGCGGAAGACGTGCCGGTAGGACGGCACCTCCGCCGGCCCGAGCACCACCGCGCTGGGGGCGTCGGCGTCGTCCACGGCACGAGCGTAGTGCGGGCTGGCGGTCGGGTCGGCCACCTCGCGCGGGAAGTCCGGCCGCGCCGACCAGACCACCGGGCCGTGCGTGCTGACCAGGGTGAGGTTGCCCGCCTCGGTGCCGATGCTGATCCGGTGCATCAGGTGCGCGTAATTGTCCGGGTCGGCCGGATCCATCTGGTTCTGCACGCGCAGCGTGATCGGCACGCCGGCCAGTGTCCCGTCCAGGCTCCGGAACGGGAAGTCCAGTGCGGTGCCGCCGCGCACGTGTGCAGCGAGCGCGGGGAGTTCGCCGAAGCTCCACGGCCGTACCCCACCGAGCGCCTGCCCGAGGATGTCCAACAGCGAGTACGCGAGCTGGAACCCGCAGGCGGCGTCGATGTAGAGCGGCTTCTGCCGGCGCAGCAACTCCTGTGCGGCGGCGACGAACCGACGCACCGGCGCGGTGTTCGTGTAGAACGGGTTCAGCTGGTAGACGACCTTGGCGCGCCGCGCGGCGCGCAGGTTCTCGGCCAGTTCGTCGTGGTGCACCGGATGCTCCTGCAACACGTGCAGGCCGCGGCCCATCAGCGTACGGGCCAGCGCCGATCCGTGTCCGCCGAGCAGAGCGCCGCGGATCACCACGCAGGCCAGCTCGATGTCGTCGGGCAGCTGCGCCGGGTCGGTGTAGAGCGGGGCGTCGTAGCGGCGGGCGCAGGCGCGCGATCGTTCACTGCCCTGCGCGAGCACCCCGGCCAGCTCGAACGGCAGGTCGGGATTGCGGAAGGCCTCGAGGTACACCTGGCCGAACCGGGTGCCACAGACCACGACCTTCGCACGTGCGGTCACAGCGTCTCCTCCAGGTATCCGCCGGACGCGTACGCACCAGCGCTCAGCACGGTAAGTTCGGTGACCGCCGCAGCCTCGCCCAGCTGGCGGCGGAGGCGACGGGATCGAGCACCTCGCCGGCGTGGTGCACTCCCGCAGGCACCTCGCCGCTGGCCACCGCGGCGGCGGTCAGCGCCGCGAAGGCGCCGGTCAGCTCGCTCGCACCGCGGCCACGCAGCATCACCGTGTGCGCGCCGTCGAGTTCGACGACGATCACCTGGTAGGGCTCGCGGCCGAACATGTCGAGTTCGCTCGCCCGCACCAGGGCCGCCACGCTCTGCGGTCGGCGCAGCGCGGCCTGCATGTGCGACCCGGTGAACAGCGAGTACCACTGGGCGTCGGCCACGCCCAGCACCCCCGCCACCCGGCGCAGCTCGCTGCTCAGGTAGGGCACGGCGGTTCCCGGCTCGGTGCAGAACGGCAGCTCGACGTCCGTCTGGACGGGACAGTCGACGACCGATCCGCGAACCAGCGCGACACCGGCCCGACCGAAACCGGTGTGCAGGTAGTCCTCGGCGGCGGTCCAGGTGAAGCGGTCCCGGCCACCGACGTACCCGGTCAGGCGTTCCGGTTGGATCTGGTTGACCGCCGCCAGCAGCCTCGGCAGCAGCGCGGTGAGGCCCGGCATCAGTCCCGCCGAGATCACCGCGGTCCGCTCCGGCGCGACGCCCGCCAGTTGGGCGGCCAGTTGGTCGTCGCCGGCCGCGTCCACGTAGTCCGCGCCCACATCGAACGCGGCCCGGGCCACCCGGTCGGCGATCCGCAACGCCGGGCCGGCGCAGTTGAGCACCACCGAGCAGCCCTGGCAGAAGGCCGCCAACGCCACCGGGTCGTCGATGTCGACCGCCACCATCCCGGCCCGTGGCAGGCGAGCGCCGAGCCGCACCGGCGCCGTGGTCCAGCGGCGCAGGTGGGCGGCGGTCGCAGCGCCGACCGCTCCGGTGGCGCCGACGAGGCCGATCACGACCGCAGCGCGGCCGCCACCGCGGCCGGGGACAGGTCGGCGGTGGCGCATCCGGGGTACACCACGTGACGTCGCCGAGGCAGATCTCTTCCCAGAGATCCAGGCTGGCCTGGTCCGCGTCGGTCGGCTGGACCACCACCAGGTCCCCGGCATAGAGCGCCGGCTCCCCGCTCGCCGGCGGCAGGCCGGCCACCAGCACCACCGCGTCGACCAGGACACCTCGCTCGGTGAGGGTGCGGGCCACCTCCACGGCCAGCCCGGCCATCGACCCGCCGCCGTGCACCTCGACCTGGGCCATGTCCGCGTCCAGCACCGCCTGGGCGAACGTGGCGGCGACCCCTTCCACCGAGGGCGACACTGCGAGCCCGGGCGCCGCTCAGTCCCCAACCGGGCGCCGGGGACAGGGCATCGGGCCAGCGCGCCGGCCGCGTCGAGGGAGCCCGCCTCGTCGGGCAGGAACACCCGCGGCACCCCGGGCCCATCCACGCGCAGCGGCACCAGCAGCTCGGTCGGGGCGTCGTCGGGGCGCTCCTCGCCGGTGCCCGCCTCGGTCGCGGCGGCCGTCAGCCAGCCGGCCAGCCCGCCGACCGTCGCGTGTTCCAGCAGGTTCCTCAGTACCTCGTCGAAGAAGAGCGGGGCCGCCTCGGGTAGTTCCTCGATCATCCGGCCGGCCAGTTGCGCCGCCACCAGCGAGTCCCCACCGAGCTGGAAGAGGTTGCCGTCGCGTCCGACCGGCACGCCCAGCGCCTCGGTCCACATGGCTGCCAGCCGACGCTCCAGGTCCGTCTCCGGTGCCGCGCCCGGCCCGGGTGCGGTGGTGGCCCGCCGGGGCAGCCGGGCAGCCAGGGCGCTGCGGTCCACCTTGGCGTTGCCCGTCACCGGGATCTCGTCGACGATCTGCAACACCGCCGGGACCATGTACTCCGGCAGCCGGTCGCGCAGGTGTGACGCGAGATCGTCGGGGTGCAGGGCGGCCCGGTCGGCCTTGACCCGGGCGGCGAGCACGCACATGCCCATCGACCCGATGAAGGTGTCCGGCTCCGGCAGGCAGAGGCTGGTCGTCGCACCGGCGCGCCGCAGGACGTCCCGCCACCGGTCCCGGTCGAGGAACACCAGGTCGGTGCCGCGCCGCTCGTCGGCGAAGTCACCGGTTGTCGCGTCCAGCCGGACCAGCAGCTCCAGCGACGTCATGATCTGGTAGTGGTCGCGGGTCATCTCCAGCGCGATCAGCCAGCCGCCAGGAGCGGTCAGCTCACGGAGTTCGGCCAGCACCCGGTCCACGTCGGTGGTGGCGTGCAGCACGTCGCCCGCGATCACCAGGTCGTACGAGTTCGGAGCCAGACCCTGGTCGGCGGTGGGCGCGTCCAGGTCGTACACCTGGAACCGCAGTCCCGGCACATCGTCGAAACGCCTCTGTGCCTGGCCGGTGAAGTACGGCGACAGGTCCGTGCAGAGGTAGTCCAGGGATCGGCCGGTCAGGGCGTTCAGGATCGCCGCGGTGGTGCCGCCGCCACCCGCGCCCACCTCGAGGACCCGCAGCGGACGCTCGGTGGGCAGCTCGGCGGCCAGGCGGGCGGCCAGCGCACCGGCCGCCGCGTTCGCCCACGTGTTGAACAGGGCGTCCTCGTACAACTGCTGGGAGACGTCCAGGCGGCCGTCCGGGAAAAGCAGCTCCAGCGGGTCCTCCTCGCCGCGCAGGAGGGCGGGCAGGTTGGCGATGCTGCGCCGGAAATAGTCCAGCAGTTTCGCCTCCCCGGGCGGCGCGGCCTCGTCGACCGCCGCCCAGGCAGCCGCGATCGCGTCCGGGGCGGGCATGGCGGCCAGCCGGTACGCACCGCCGTCGCTTTCCAGCACACCCTCGGTCACCAGGGCACCGAGCCAGCGGCGCAGCAGCCGGTGGTGGCGGGGCGCGGCGGCGGTGGCCGCGGTGATCTCGGCGAGCGTGTGCGTCGCGTCCGGGCGGGCGAACAACCCGGACCGGCGCAGGGTGTCCAGCATCGCCGGCAGCGCGACGTGATCCAGCAGCTGCGCGTAGGTCAGGTAACGGTGCGGGTCGACTCCGAACGTCGTGGCGTCGCCGGCCTCCACCGCGGCCGTGCGCAGCGCCGCCACCAGGGCGGTGTCGTCCGGGGGCGTGCACGGCGGCGGGCTGGGCGAAGCCGACGAGCCGGCGCTCCAGTGGCTGGCCGCCGTCTGCCAGCACCACGGCCGCGGCCACCCCGGGGTGCGCCTGCAGTGCGGTTTCGACCTCGGCCAACTCGATCCGGTAGCCTCGGATCTTCACCTGTTGGTCCTCCCGGCCGAGGAACTCGATGTCCCCGTCGCCGCGGTACCGGCCCAGGTCGCCGGTGCGGTAGAGCCGCTCGCCGGTGACCGGGTGATCGACGAAGCGCTCGGCCGTGCGGACCGGGTCGTTGAGATACCCGGCGGCCACCCCGACACCGCCGATGTAGAGCTCGCCGGTGACCCACTCCGGGCAGTCCCGCATCCGCGCGTCGAGCACGTGGAAACTCTGGTTGGCCAGCGGGCGGCCGTACGGGATGCTGGCCCAGTCGGGGTCGACGTCGCCGATCGGGTAGTAGATGGACCAGATCGACGCCTCGGTGGCGCCGCCCAGGCTGATCACCTGCAGCCCCGGCACCTGCCCACGGATCCGCTCCGGTAGCGCCACCGGGATCCAGTCGCCAGAGAGCATGGCGATCCGCAGCCCGGTCAGGTCCGGCGCGTCCGGCAGGGCCAGATAGCCCGAGAGCATCTGCAACTGGGCCGGCACCGAGTTCCACACCGTCACGCCGTGCCGGGCGACCAGGCCGGCCCAGTGCGACGGGTCGGCGCGGTGCTCCGGCCCGGGGACCACCAGCGCGCCGCCGACCGACAGCGGGCCGAAGATGTCGTACACGGACAGGTCGAAGCCGAGCTGGGACAGGCCGATCACCCGATCCGCCGCGGTCACCGCGAAGCGGTCGTTGATGTCGTGCACGGTGTTCAGCGCCGACTCATGGCTGATCATCACGCCCTTGGGGACACCGGTGGAACCGGAGGTGTGGATCACATAGGCCAGGTCGGCGGGCGGGGCGCCGGTCACCTCGGCACCGGGCGGGGCCGGTGGCACCCGGTCGGCCGCGATCGGGCTCACGCCGGTCGGCCACTCGCTGTCGCACGCCTGCGCCGAGGTGAGCACCAGCCGCACACCGGCGCTGGTGAGGATCTCGGACCGGCGTGCGGCCGGCTGCACCGTGTCCACCGGCACGTACGCCGCACCGGCCAGCAGCGTGCCGAGTACCGCCGCGACCTGGTCGATCCCCCGGTCCAGGGTGATGCCGACCAGGTCACCCCCGGCGCAGCCGTGCTCGCGCAGGCGAGCCGCGATGCCGGCAGCCGCGGCGGCCAGGTCGCCGTAGGAGGTCGTGCGCTCGCCGTGCAGCACGGCCGCGGCGTCCGGCCGGCTGCGGGCAAGCGCGAAGAAGGCGTCGTGCAGCCGGCCGACCGGGCGTGGTGCCGTGGTGGCGTTGACCCTGTCCCGGCGTTCGCGCTGGGCCGACGGCAGAGCGGACGGCGGCGGCTGCTGCCACACCTGCTCGTCGGAGGCCAGCCGGCGCAGCAGCGCCTCGAAGGCGGCGAACATGTCCTCGGCCACCCCGGCCGGCAGCACGCCCTCGCGGATGTCCCAGTTGGTGGCCAGACCGCCGTCACGCTCCATGTTCTGGCAGTCGACGATCACCTGCGGGGTCTGGCTGATGCCGTATCCGAGGGTGCCCGCCGGCACCGTCTGGGCGTCCGACTCGGCCAGGCCGATGGCGCTGGTGAACACCACCGGGAACAGCGCCGCCTCGGTGCCGCGCCGGCGGGTGATCTCGCGCATCACCTCGATGCCCGAGAACGTGCGGTGGTCCATGTCCTGCCACAGCTGCGACTGCACGCCTCGGGCGAAGGCGGCGAACGACTCGTCCCGGGCGGAGTGCACCTCGAGCAGTTCCACCCCGGTGAAGTCGCCGATCACCGCCGGCACCTGCGGGTGCAGCGGAAGACGATTGAGCAGCGTCACGTTGAGGGTGAAGGCGGGCCGCCGGGTCCAGGAGGCGATGGTGTGCGCGTACGCGGCCAGCACCGCGCCGGACGGGCTCACGTCGTACTGGCCGGCGAACTTGCGCAGCCCTTCCCACGTCTGCGCGTCGAGCGTGGCGGCGAGGCGCCGGAAGCGGCCGGAGCTTGCCGCGGCCGTGCTCAACACGGGCAGGTCAGGGCCGGCGGGCAGCTCGTCGATCCGCCCCAGCCAGTAGCCGCGATCGGTCTCCCGCCGGTCGGTCACGTGCCGGCGCTCGCCCCGCAGGTAGTCCCGGAAGGTCACCTCCAGGGGTGCAAGCGGCTCGTCCGGGCGGTGATAGAGGTGGTGCAGCTCGGCGAGCAGGATCTGGATGCTGACGAAGTCGGCGATCAGGAAGTCGACCGACACGTGCATCACGGTCTGGTCGTCGCCCCGGGTGATCCGCGCCTCGAACAGCGGCCACACCGCGGGGTCGAACACCCGGTGGTCCATGGTGGAGCGGACCCGCTGGACGGCGGCCTGGAAGTCCTCCGGTCCGAGCCCGCGGGCGTCCTCGACCTCGACCACGTAGTCGTCCACCGTGGGCAGCACCCGCTGCGACCCGTCCAGCTCGACCACCGCCCGCAGCATGTCGTGCCGCGCAATCAGCCCCCGCCAGGCGGCGGTCATCCTCTCCGGATCGAGGGAGGGATAGTGCAGTTCGCCGTAGCCGTGACAGGCCACCCCGCCGTATGCGAAGGTGCGGCCTCGACCGAGCAGGTAGGCCGACTGCACGCCGGTGATGGGGAACGGATCGTGCCGGTGCTCGGGATCCGGCGTCAGCCGGGGCAGCCCGGCGTTGCCGAGGTGCTCGAGGATCTCCGCCTTGCGGGAGCGCAGCAGCCCGCGCCGTTCCTCCGTCATCAGGCCGGCCGGGGCCCGGAATCGCAACTGTCCGTCCTCGGCCCAGATCCGGATGCCAGCCCGTTCCAGCTCGGCGACCAGTTGTCCGGCCGAGGCGTTGGCGTGCTCCGTCATATGACACCCTCCTCGACGTTCACGGTGGCCGCGTCCTCGGTCTGCTCATCCACGACCGCGCCCAGCTGGGCCAGCGCCGGCGCGGCGAACAACTGCCGCAGGGTCAGGTCCACCCCGAGCCGCTGCCGCAGCATCTCCAACAGCCGGGTGGCAAGCAGGCTGTCCCCGCCCAGGGCGAAGAAGCTGTTCCGGCGATCCGTCACCGGGCGGCTCAGCAGCTGCGTCCACAGGGTCGCGAGCATCTCCTCGGTACGCCCGCGGGGTGGCTCGTCCGCCTCCGCCTGCTGCGGTGCGGTCTCGGTGAGCAGCCGACCGAGCTCTCGCCGGTCGACCTTGCCGTTGGCGCTCAGCGGCAGGCGCTCCAGCACCGTCACCTGCTCGGGCACCATGTAGGCGGGCAGCCGGTCGCCGAGGTTCTGCGGGGCACCGGTGCCGAGCACGGCCAGCGCGATCCGCCGGGCGGCACCCTCGCCGACCACCATCGCCACCGCGGCGGTGACACCCGGATCGGCCAGCGCGGCTGCCTCGATCTCGCCCAGTTCGATCCGGTGCCCGCGCACCTTGACCTGCAGGTCGGCCCGGCCGAGGAACTCCAGCGTGCCGTCCGGCCAGTAGCGGCCCAGGTCACCGGTGCGGTACCAGCGCTCGCCGTGCTCGTCGGTGACGAACCGGTGGGCGGTCTGCTCCGGCGCGTTACGGTAGCCGCGGGCCACCCCGGCGCGCCGATCCACAGTTCGCCGGGCACCCAGTCGGGGCAGTCCCGGCCGCGCTCGTCGACGACCCGGTACCGCTGATTGCGCAACGGCGTGCCGTACGGGATCGAGCGCCAGTGCGGCGAGACCGCGCGGACGTCACAGGCATTCGACCAGATCGCCGCCTCGGTGGCGCCACCGAGTGCGACGAAGCGGGCCGAGGGCGCCACGTCGGCCAAGCGGCCGGGCAGGTCCAGGCCGATCCAGTCGCCGGACACCAGCGCCACCCGCAGGCTCCTCGGCGGCGCGTCCCCGGCCGCGACCAGCAGCATGTCCAGCAGCGCCGGCACGGAGTTCCACACGGTCACCTGCCAGCGGCCGATCAGCCGCGCCCAGTGGCGGGCCTCACGGCGGTCCTCGTCGGCCAGCACGACGACCGCGCCACCCGTGCCGAGCAGGCCGAAGATGTCGTACACGGAGAGGTCGAAGTCGAGCGCGGAGACGGCCAGCACGCGGTCGTGCGGCCCGATCCGGTACCGGTCGTTGATGTCGGTGACGGTGTTCACCGCGGCCCGGTGGGTGATCTCCACGCCCTTCGGCTCACCCGTCGAGCCCGAGGTGAAGATGGTGTACGCCAGGCTGTCCGGAGCGACGGGGACGGGCGCGTCCAGCGGTTCGGCGTCCGGGTCCGGGTCGACGCCGCCGGCACCGATCACCGCGGTGACACCCGCCCTGGTGTAGATCCGGTCCCGGCGCAGGGCCGGTTGGTCGGCGCTGACCGGCACGTACGACGCACCGGCCGCCAGCACCCCGAGCACCGCCGCGATCTGGGCCACCCCGCGGGGCACGGTGACGGCGACGGCGTCGCCCGGGGTCACGCCGTGGCGCACCAGTGCACCGGCGATCCGCAGCGCGCGGCGGGCCAGATCGCCGTAGCTCACCGGGGTTTCGCCGTCGGCCACGGCGAGCCGCCCGGGCTCCGCTGCGGCCCGGGCGAAGAACGGCGCGTGCAGCGTGTGTTGCGGCGCCGGGCCCGCGGTGTCGTTGACCGCCAGGCGCACCGAGCGCTGCGCGGCCGGGCGCAGGTCCGGCAGCGGCCGGTCCCAGGGGCCCTCGGCGAGCCAGGCGAGCATCGCGGTGTACGCGTCAAACATCGCGTCCACCAGCCCGTCCGGAAACAGCTCGTCGACACTGTCCCAGTTGTAGGCCAGACCGCCGTCGCGTTCCATCACCTGGTTGTCCAGCCAGACCTGCGGCGTCTGCGAGACACCCCACGTCAGTTCTCCGAACGGGAAACGCATGTCGGTGAGTTCGGCGGCCACGCCCAGCGCGCTGGTGAACACGATCGGCATGGTGACCCCGCCGTCGCCACGGCGGCGGGCCAGTTCCCGCAGCACCCAGAGCGCGGAGACCGCATTGTGCTCCAGACCGTCCCACAGGTCCTGCTGCAGCGTCCGTACGGTGTCCAGCCAACCGTCGCCGGCGCGGTATCCGGTGAGCAGCAGGGAGGTGAAGTCACCGAGGATCGCGCCGATGTCCGGGTGCACGTCGCGGCGCTGGAACATGGTGAGGTTGAGGGTGAGCCGGTCCTGGCCGCTGAACGCCGCGAGCACCTCGGCGTACGCGGTGGCCAGCACCGCCGCCGGGGTGAGCCGGTGCGCCCGGGCGGTGGCGGTGATCGCCGCCCACTGTTCGGCGGAGAGTCGGTGCTCGCGGCGACGGAAGGACGGCGCCACCACGGTCGCCGGGTCGACGGCCAGCGGCAGCTGGGCGGCCGGGGCCAGGTCGTCCAGCCGGCCGTGCCAGTAGGCGGCCGACTTCTCCAGCTCCGCCTCGCCGGGGCCGGCGGTGAGCACGTAGTCGCGGAACGACACGCCCAGCGGCGGCAGCACGGCGGCTGGGTCCCCGTACAGGGTGGACAGCTCGCTGAAGAAGATCACGATGCTCAGCGCGTCCAGCACGATGTAGTCGAAGCTGAATGCCAGCCGGACGCGGCCGTCGCCGTGGCGTACCGCCTCGATCTCGATCAGCGGCCACCGATCGGGCTCGGGCACCCGGTGGGAGAGCCGTTCGCGCAGCGGCCCCAGCTCGTGCGCGCCGTCTCGCACGGGGATCCGCAACGGCGGCACGGAGGGCAGGATCCGCTGGTTGCCGTCCGGTGTGAACACCGCGCGCAGCATCTCGTGCCGACCGATCAGCGTGTTGACCGCGTGTTCCAGCCGGGGCAGGTCGACGTCGCGTCCGTCGAACTCCCAGTACCAGTGCGAGCCGACCCCACCGAGGGCGAAGTCGTCGGTGCGCCCCAGCCAGTACGCCCGTTGCACGTCGGTGGGCGGGAACTCGTCGTGCCGGTGCGCCCGGTCGGCGACGAGTGTGCTGGCCGGTGGCGCGGTCACCAGGGTCAGCTGCGCGGCGAACTCGCTCAGGGTGGGTGCGCTGAACAGGTGCCGTAGCTGGGCGCCGCCGAGTCCTGCGGAGTCGAGCGCGGCGAGCAGCCGGGTCGCGGTCAGGCTGTCGCCGCCGAGGGAGAAGAAGTTGTCGCCGCGCCGGACCGCCGGCACGTTCAGCAACCGGGCCCAGAGCGCCGCGACGGTGGCCTCGATCTCGCCGGCAGGCTCCTCCCCGGCCCCGCGTGCGGCGGCTGTCATCAGCTCGGGCAGCCGCTGCCGGTCGATCTTGCCGTTCGCGGACAGCGGGAAGGCGTCCACCACGACCAGGACCGGCGGGACCATGTACGTGGGCAGCCGCTCGGCCAGGTCACGGCGCAGTTCCCCGGCATCCGGCGGGGTACCGGCGCAGGTGACGGCCGCGCCGAGCACCGGGCCCGCCCCGGTCTGCAGTGCGGTGGCCACCGCGCGGGTGACCCGGGGGTCGCTCTCCAGCACCGCCTCGATCTCCCCCAGCTCGATGCGGTGGCCGCGGATCTTCACCTGGAAGTCGCGGCGGCCGAGGAACTCCACGGTGCCGTCCGGCCAGTACCGGGCGAGGTCGCCGGTGCGGTACCAGCGCACACCCTCGTGCTCGACGAAGTGCCGGGCGGTGCGTTCCGGGTCGCCGTGGTACCCGTCGGCCACGGAGCGACCGCCGATCCAGAGCTCGCCGGGCACCCAGTCTGGCCGGTCCCGGCCCCGGTCGTCGGTCACCCGCATCCTCTGGTTGCGCAGCGGCACGCCGTACGGCACCGAGCGCCAGTGCGCGGGCGGGTGCACCGGCACCTCGACGACGGTGGAGTGGATGGCGGTTTCGGTGGTCCCGCCGAGCGCGACGAGTCGGCTGCCGGGTGCCGCGTCGGCGAGGCGGCCGGCCAGGTCGAGACCCACCCAGTCGCCGCCGAGCAGCGCGATCCGCAGCGGCAGCGGGCCGTCGGCCGCGGTGAGCAGCCGGTCCAGCAGCGCGGGCACCGACTGCCAGATGGTGACCCCGCAGCGGCGGACCAGCCTGGCCCAGGCAGCCGGGTCGCGGCGGGTGTCCTCGGTGATCGTGACGACGAACCCGCCCGCCCCCAGCAGGGCGAAGATGTCGAACACCGACAGGTCGAAGTCGAGCGCGGACACCGCCAGCACGCCGTCGTGCGGGCCGATCGCGAACCGTTCGATCAGGTCGTCGACCGTGTTGCGGGCGGCGCAGTGCGACACCTGGACGCCCTTGGGCGCGCCGGTGGAGCCGGAGGTGAACAGCAGGTAGGCCGGTTGCGCCGGATCCACCTCGGGCGCGTCGTCGCGCAGCGGGGCGACGGTGTCCGGCACCGAGGTGATGACGATCCGAGCCCCGGCCGCGGCGAGGATCAGGTCCCGGCGGGCGGGCGGCTGGTCGACGCCGACCGGCACGTAGACACCGCCGGCGCGCAGCACCCCGAGCACGGCGATGATCTGCTCCGGCCCCTTCGGCAGAGTGATCGCCACCCTATCGCCGGCGCGCAGGCCGCGCGCGGTCAGGTCGTCAGCCAGGGCCTGCGCCCGCTCGGCGACCTCGCCGTAGGAGAGCGTCGTCTGCGCGGTCCGCACCGCCGGGGCGGTGCGGTTCGGCCGCGGCCCGGGCGAAGACGTCGGTGTGCAGCGCGCGGCGGCCAGCGGGCCGGCCGTGTCGTTGGCGGTGGCCCGCGCGGCGCGGGACCGCTCCGGCAGCGCGATCGGTGCCGGCGCGGACCAGTCCTCGGCCGGGTCGAGCAGCCAGTCGACGATGCGCAGGTAGGCGGCGAACATGTCGGCGACCATGCCGTCGGGGAACAGTTCCGCCACCACGTCCCAGTGCAGGTACAGGCCCCGCTCACGCTCGGTGATCTGGTGGTCCAGCCAGACCTGCGGCGTCTGGGACATGGTCCAGCCGGGTGCGCCGAAGCACTCCCGCACGGGGGGGTCGAACAATTCGCCCAGGCTGAGCGCGCTGGTGAAGACCACCGGTGCACCGAGCGGGCGGCCACCCTGAACCCGGGTCAGGTCGCGCAAGACGTCCATTCCGGTGTACGCCGTCTGGGCGGCGTCGGCGCGCAGGCGGTTCTGGTGGGCCCGGGCGCGTCCGGCGAACGACACGTCGCCGTCGACGTCGGCCTCGAACAGGATGAGGTTGGTGAAGTCGCCGACCAGCATCTCCACGTCCGGGTGGATCGGACGACGGTCGTAGATCGGCAGGTTGAGCAGGAAGCGGCTCGACCCGCTCCACGCCGCCAGCACCTCGGCGAACGCGCTGAGAAACACCACCGACAGGGTCACTCCCGCAGTGGCGGCACGTCGTTCCAGGGTGGCCTGCTGCGCTGGGGTGATCCAGTGGTGGTAGCGGGTGACCCGGTGCCCGTGCACGTCACCTGGGTCGGTGGCCAGTGGTAGCTCGGGTGGGCCGGGCAGCACGCCGAGGCGCTCCTGCCAGTACGTCCGCGCGGTGTCGCGGACCGGATCGGCGGCGCCTGCCAGGGTGGCCAGGTAGGCCGGGAAGGTGATCCCGGGCTCGGGCAGCACCGCGTCGGGGTCGCGGTAGTAGGCGGCCAGGTCGCTGAGCAGCAGCCGGAAGCTGTGCGCGTCGGCCACCAGCATCTCGACGTGCACGTGGATGCGGGTCGCGCCGCCGGGCAGCAGCGACAGCCGTACGCCCAGGGTTTCCGCGTCCTCGACCCGCAGCCGGCGGTACGCGATCTCGTCGCGCAGCGCGGCGAGCCGGTCCTCCACCTCGGACGGCTCAAGGTGACGCAGGTCGTGCACGGTGAGCCCGGGCCAGCCGTCGGTCTTACGGATTCGCTGGGTGCCGTCGACGCGGAATTCGGCGCGCAGCATCGGATGGCGCCGCAGCAACGCCCGCACCGCGGCCTCCAGCCGGTCCGGTTGCACGCCGTGGCCGTCGAACTCGTTGTAGAAGTGCGCGCCCACCCCGCCCAGCGGCTGTCCGTCGGCACGGCCCACCCAGTACGCCTGTTGCATGGTGGCCAGGGGGAACGGGGCGGACTCGTCCACCACTGCCACGTCGGGGGCGGCCCCGCCGGGGCGGACCAGCCCGTGCCATTGTCTGAGGGTCCGCCGCTGGATCAGCTCGCCGAAGGTGAGGGCGGCACCTCGGCTGTGCCAGCGGCCCGCGAGCCGCATCACCGCGATGGAGTCCAGGCCCAGGCCGAGGAGGTCGTCGTCGTCTCGGATGCTGGAAGGCTCGGATCCCAGGACTTCCGCGACATCGGCGCGCATGTCATCGAGGGTGGGAAGGGCTCCAGCGCCGACGGCAAGGTTCAACGTCGCGTCTCCTCACTCGGCTGGCCTCCCGCTCACGGGTGGCTGGCGATAAGCTATCAACGACTCTTCAACCAAGTCCAGATACTAGTTCAGATACGAGTACATACGATCTCCGGAGACTCGTGAAGACAGTCGAATGCCTGCTTCGTCACGCCACCACCGGACCCGGGACCGGTGCCCTGCTCGATCTGCTCGACGAGGCCGAGCGCGCCCATGCGGCCGGCATGCGCCATGCCGGATCCCGTGACGAGTTCGTTCTCGGCCGGGCGACCGCCCGACTGCTGGTGGCCGAGGGCTGGGGTGTGGAGCCATCCACGGTCACCTTCCGCGCCGTGTGCCGCAGCTGCGCCGGCCCGCACGGACGCCTGGAGGTGGTCACCGCGCAGGGCGTCGTGCACGTCTCCGTCTCGCATTCGGCGGGACGGGTGGCGGTCGCCGCCGCGCTCGGGGTGCGGTGCGGCGTGGACGTCGAAAGGATCGCGTTGCGTGGCGCGAAACCGCCTGTCACTGCCCTGTCCGCCGCGGAACGAGCGGTGTTCGCAGCGGTGCCGCAGGCCCAGCGCACGGCGGTGTTCGTGCGGTACTGGACGCGCAAGGAGGCGGTCCTCAAGGCGACCGGCGACGGCCTGACCGTGGCGCCCGCGACGCTCACCGTCAGCGGGCCGTCCGAGCCGGCGCGCGTGCTGGCCTGGACGGACCGGCCGGAACCGCACCTGACGGTCCACCTCAGCGACGTGGATGTCGGTCCGGGTTTCTTCGGCGCGCTCGCCACCTTGGACCTCCCGCACACCGTTATTGGCTAGAGTGTGGCGAACACCAGTAGAGAAGAGGCGACATGGCAGAGTTCTCTCCCGTCATCCCGTTCCTGCGCTACCGGAACCCGACCGCCGCGGTCGATTGGCTGGTGGACACCTTCGGGCTCGAACGACACGACGTCACCGTGGTCGACGGTGAGGTGGTGCACGCCGAGCTGAGCTGGGGCAACGCGACGGTCCAGCTGGGCGGCGGCGGTCCGCACGACGCGTTGGGCATGTCCAGCCCGATGGACCTCCCGGGCACCAGCCAGGGCGTCTACATCTGCGTGGGCGACGACGCGCCGTGGACGAGCACTACGCCAGGTCCACCGCGGCCGGGGCGAAGGTCCTCTACGCGCTGCACGACACCTCGTACGGCTCACGCGACTACGGCGTGACCGACCTGGAGGGACACGTCTGGAGCTTCGGCAGCTACCGTCCGAAGTAAAAACGACAGACACTCGCAAACACTTGCCCGGAAACGCGCTCGCGTTCCAGACTGACGGGCATGGACGGTTTGCCTTCTCGTTTCGACGCCCTCGACCCGGCCGTACGGGAGGATCCGTACCCGACCTATTCCCGGCTGCGTGCCGCCGGACCGCTCTGCCGGTTCGGACCGGGCAGCTGGGGGGTGACGCGGCACGCCGACGTGGTGGCGCTGCAGAAGGACCCTCGCCTGGGCAGCGAGTTTCCCGAGGCATACCACCACATGTCGGTGGGTGAGGGGCCGGCTGGGGACTTCTTCGCCCGCATCATGCTGTACCGCGACCCGCCGGACCACGTGCGGCTACGCCGACTGATGAGCGGCGCCTTCACCCCCGCCGTGGTCCGGCGTCTGCGGGCCTACATGGAGAAGCTCGTTGAGGATCTGATGGCTCCGGCGCTGGCGACCGGGTATTCCGACATCGTCCGCGACCTCGCGTACCCGCTGCCGGTGATGGTGATCTCGGAGCTCATGGGCATCCCGCCGGCCGCGCACGACGACGTCCGGCGGCACGCCATGCGGCTCGGCCGGGCGTTCAGCGCCATCGTGCCGGAGCGGGACCGCGCGGACGCCCACGAGTCGGTGACCTGGCTGCGCTCGTACATCGGCTGCCTGCTCGACCAGCGGCGCGCCGAGCCCGGCGACGACCTGCTGTCCGCGTTGTTGCGGGCCGAGGACGGCGGGGACCGGCTCACCCACGACGAGATCGTGGACAACACCGTCTTCTCCTTCTTTGCCGGCTTCGAGACCACCGTGCACCTGATCACGAACGGGTTCGCCGCGCTGACGCGGTTTCCGGACCAGCTGCGCCGGCTACGCGCCGACCCGTCGTTGGTGCCGTCGGCGGTCGAGGAGTTCCTGCGCTTCGAGGCGCCGATCCAGGGCACCGCGCGGCTGGTCCGCGAGCCGGTGCGGATCGGTTCGCGGACATCCGCGCCGGGCGGGTCCTGGTGCTGATGCTGGGCTCGGCGAACCACGACGAGACCGTGCACGCCGATCCCGCGCGCCTGGACGTCGGGCGTGCCCCGAACCTGCACGTGACCTTCGGCGGCGGCGGACACCTGTGCCTGGGTGCGTTCCTGGCCCGCACCGAGGCGCAGGTCGTGTTCGACTGGGTGCTGCAGCGTACCGCGGTGATCGAACCGGCCGGTGCGGCGGTGCGCGAGCAGGACACCCCGTTCCGGGCGTTCGCGACCGTGCCGCTCGCCCTGACCCCCGCCAGGCGCTAGGCCGGGCGGACCTCCAGGACGGTGAGAGTGGCCGTGGGCCGCACGTCGGCCAGCCGCAGCCCCGCCGCCCGGCAGAGCCGCTCCGTCTCCTCCGCGGTGCGGTGCCGCCCGCCGGTCAGCACCAGGGTGTGCACGTCGAAGAGCTTGGCGACGTCGTACGTGTCGCCGGTCGGCAGCACCGCCTCCAGCAGCAGCGCCCGGCCGTGCGCTGGCATCGCCGCCCGCACGCGTTGCAACACAGTCGTCGCCTGCGCGTCGGTGAAGCCGGGCAGCACGGTCTTGAGCAGGTAGGCGTCGGCTCCGGCCGGGACGCCGTCGAAGAAGCTGCCGGGCGTCACCGTGCACCGGTCCCGCACGCCCGCGGCGGTCAGCACCTGCTCGGCGCCGGGCACCACGTGCGGCAGGTCGAACAGCGTGCCGCGCAGGCTCCGGAACCGGCTCAGCATGCCGGCCAGGAAGCCGCCGTTGCCACCCCCGACGTCGACCAGGTGCGCCAGTTCTCCCCACGGGTACGCGGGCAGCACCGTCCGCAGATGCAGCCGGTTGATGCTGTGCATCCAGCGGTCGACCCGGACGCTCTCGTCCAGGTGCGCCGCCAGGAAGCTCCAGTAGTCGGTGCCGTGCACCCGGTCGAAGGCGGGACCGCCGGTGCGGACGCTGTGCGGCAGGGCGGTCCACGCCTGCAGGTCGGAGGCGAGCAGGGTGAAGACGTCGCGCAGCGACAGCGGATGATCCGAGCGCAGCGGCTGTGCCAGCGCGGTCAGCCCGAACGTGCCCGGCTCCACCTCGGTGAAGATGCCCTTGGCGGCCAGCGCACGCAGCAGCCGGGCGAGCCGTGGCGGGGTCCGCGCCGACCGTGCCGGCCAGGTCCTCCACCGGCTCGGGGCCGTCCGCCAGGAGGTCGGCGATGCCGAGATCGCAGATCGCGCGCAACGTCAGCGGGATGATGAAGTCGCCGAGTTCGGCCAGCCGCATCACCGACGGCAGGTCCATCGGCAGACGACGGCGTTCGGCACGCTGGTCAGTCATGGGTCGCGCCCTCCGTGAATCGGATCAGGTCGAGGCTTGCCAGGCCGGCGCGGACCCGCGGGGTCATCAGTCCGATCTGGCCCAGGGCGTGGCCGACCCGGGAGAAAATCGCCTGCCGGTACGCGACCATCAGCTCGTTGCGCGCGGCGAAGTCGCTGCCCTCGCGCAGTGGCACCTCGAGGCGGTCCCAGATGTCGCTCAGCAGGAACCGCCGGCGGATCAGCGCCGCGGACTCCAAGACCAGGTCCTCGCGTTCCGCGCGCTCGGCTGCGGTCATCCGGTCGTACAGCCCGCTCAGCGACATCACACCGAAGGACACGTGCCGAGCCTCGTCGCGGGCCACCAGCGTGGTGATCTGCTTGATCAGATCGTCGTGGAAGGTGCTTCCGGCCAGCCGGAACGCGGCCATCGCCAGCGCCTCCACCATGATCTGCATGCCGAGAGCGACCACGTCCCAGCGACTGTCGGCGAGGATGTCGGTGAGCATGAGCAGCAGCGGCTCGGACACCGGGTACGGATACGCGATGTTGCACCGCAGATAGCGGGAGAACACCTCGACGTGGCGCGCCTCGTCCACCGCCTGCGTGGTCGCGTAGAACTTGCTCTCCAGGTCCGGCATCACCTCGACCAAGCGGCTCGCCACCACCATCGCGGCCTGTTCGCCGTGCAGGAACTGGCTGACCATCCAGGCCTGCAGCTCCCACCGGAACGCGTCCCAGGCAGGGCGGCCACGACGGGCGAGCGGCGAGGCGGCGAAGGCGGTCATCGCGAACGCCGAGTCGTCCGGCAGCGGTGCCCCGAACCTGACCGGCAGGCGCCAGTCGACGTCGTCCACATGCCACTGCATCTGCTTGGCGCGCTGGTAGAGCGCGCCGGTACGGGAGCCGGTCGGCTCGTAGTCCCAGGTGAGCTGCGCTTGCACCGAGGACCGCACGATCAGCTCTCCCATACTCGTAGACAGTAGTAGCCAAAGCTCGTGAAGACTATCCTCGTGTTGTGGATACCACGGAAACACGAGCGTCGGTCTCCCAGCGACTGCTGTGGATGATCAAACATTATCGCGAGGACTTCGGAGCGCTGAACTGCCCGCTCGTCTGCCGGATCACCGGCCCGCTGGACACTGCGGCCCTGCACACGGCGCTCACCGGGCTCGGCGCGCGGCACGAGGCGCTGCGGACCACGTTCCACGGCCGCGGTGCCCGCCTGGTGCAGCGTATCCACCCGAACGACGCGCCGAACGTGACCTGGCAGGACGTGACCTGCGCGCAGGCGGCGACCGAGGCGCTCACCGCCGAGCTGCGCACCCGCATCGACCCGCAGCGGTGGCCGTCGCGGATCAGCGTGTGGTGCTGGAGCCCGGTCGATCACCTGCTCTGCCTCAACCTGCACCACCTGGTCACCGATGCCTGGTCCACCGGCATCCTGCTGCGTGACCTGGTCGCGCTCTACGACCAGGCGACCGGCGGGCGGGCCACGCTGCCCCCCACCGGGTTGGTCTGCGGCACGCTTCGCCCAGGCCCAGCAGGAGATGCTCGGCACGGATCGGCTCGGGCGCCATCAGCAGTACTGGCGGCGTCAGCTCGCCGGGACGCACGTCCCTCGCCTGGCGGGGTTGGGCATCACCGCGGGCGCCAGCCGGTCGATCGCCGCCGACATGCCTGCCAGCACCGTGGCGGGGTTGCGCGAGCTGGCCCGGCGCGACCGGACCACGTTGTTCGCGGTGCTGCTCGCGCTCTTCCACGCCCAGCTGCACGGGGCGACCGGTCAAGACGACCTGGCGGTCGCCTCCATGTTCGCCAACCGCAACCGCCCGGAACTGCGCGAGACCGTGGGTCTGCTGGCCGGCATGGTGCTGCTGCGCGCGCGTCCCGGGCACGCGGCGCGGTTCACCGATCTGGCCCGCGAGGTGCACGGCGCCGTGATCGGCGCGGTCGCCTACCAGGACCTGCCCTTCCAGCTGCTGCCCGCCGACGTGGTGGACACCGGGGGTGGGCGTGCCGACGACGTGATGTTCAACGTGATGGCCCCGGTGCGGCACGAGCTGAGCGCGGGCGGAGCCCAGTTCGAACTGGTGGTGCCCACCGAGATCGGCAGCCGGTTCCCGTTCGAGTTGGCCCTCGCACCGGTCGGTGAGCACCGTATACGGGCCGTGCTGTTCCAGGCCGGCGACGGCACGGCGGCGGACGAATTCCTGGCCGGATACGTCGAGCTGGCCGCAGCCGTGGCGATCGAACCCGACCTCCGGCTGGGCCGGGTCACCCGCGCCTATTGACAAGTTCCACAACCGCCTGCCAACCTCTGACCACATACTCGCAAACACTCGCATATAGCAGGTAAGCGAAGTGCCGGGTGCTTGCGGAAGGGACCATTGATGGCACTTCGACTGCACTGGTTTCTGCCGCTGCACGGCGACGGCCGGGAGGTGGCCAGGAGCGCCGTGGACGGCCCCACGGCGAACATCAGGCGGGATCCCGACCTGTCGTACGTGAGCCAGGTGGCGCAGGCCGCCGACGGGCTGGGCTTCGCCGGTGCGCTGGTGCCGACCGGGCTGTTCTGCGAGGACCCGTGGCTGATGTCGGCGGCGCTCGCGCAGCAGACACGCGACCTGAACTTCATGATCGCGTGTCGGCCGAACACCACCGGGCCGGTTGCCACCGCGCAGGCCGCCGCGACGTTCCAACGGCTGTCCGGCGGGCGGCTGATGCTCAACGTGGTCACCGGAGGCGACCGCGACGAGCAGCGCCGCTACGGCGACTTCCTGGACCACGACCGGCGCTACGAGCGTACGGCGGAGTTCCTGGACGTCTTCCGGCGCAGCTGGGCCGGCCAGCCGTTCGACTTCGAGGGCTCCCACTACCGGATCCGCAAGGGTCTGCTGACCCGGCCGTATCCACGGCCCCCGACGATCCTGCTGGGTGGGTCGTCATCGGGGGCTCAGCGGGTGGCGGCGGAGCACGCCGACGTGTACCTGGCGTGGGGCGAGACACCGCAGGGCCTGGCCGAGCTCACCAAGACCGTGGGCGCACTGGCCGACGCGCGGGGGCGCAGCATCGAGTTCGGCACCCGGTTCCACGTGGTCAGCCGGGACACCTCGGCCGAGGCGTGGGCCGTCACGGAGCGTCTGCTCGATGGCATGGACCCGGTCCGGATCGCGGACGCGCAGCGACGGTTCGCTCGCAGCGAGTCCGAGGGACAACGCCGGATGGGCGCCCTGCACGGCGGGCGGGCCGGCGGCCTCGAGGTGCACCCGAACGTCTGGGCCGGATACGCACTGGTGCGGCCAGGTGCGGGTGCCGCTCTGGTGGGCAGCCACGAGGAGGTGGCCGAACGGATCGCGGAGTACCACGCACTCGGGCTGAACCACCTGATCCTGTCCGGGCAGCCGCATCTGGAGGAGGCGTACACCTTCGCCGAGGGCGTGCTGCCGCTGCTGCGCCGCCGTGGTCTGCTCTCCGGGGAGGCGGCATGACGGCGAGCGTCGCCCCGGTGCCGGTCACCGTGCTCGTCGGCAGTCCACGCAAGGGATCGCGCACCCAGAGCGTGGCCGAACGGGTGGGCAAGGAACTCGGCGTACTGCTGGCGGCCGAGGGGGTCGAGACGGCCGAGCCGGAGATCGTCGACCTGGCCGAAATCGGCGCCCTGCTGCCGCTGCGGGCCAGCCGGAACGTCCCGCTCGGACCACAGGTTCAGGCGGCGCTGGACCTGGTCCGGCGACCCGGCGTCCTGACCGTGGTGAGCCCGACCTACAAGGGCACGTACACCGGGATGCTGAAGCTCTTCCTCGACATGCTGCCGATCGACGGCGTGAGCGGTTGCGTGGGCGTCGCGGCGATGACCGCGGGCTGGTCCAAGCATCGCGGGGCCGGGGACCAGTTCCTGCGGCCGCTGCTGATAGAGCTGGGGGCCACCGTGCCGGTCCCGGCCCTGTCCATCCTGGAGAGCGAGTTCGATGATCTCGCCTCCGTCATCGACGGCTGGGGTAGCCGCCACGCGCCCGCGCTGGGCGCGGTGGTGACCCGTATGCACCGTCGTCTCGCCGCGATCCGCTGACATCCCGAACTCAGGACACCCGACCCGAGGAGACCCGTCATGTCCGAACAGACCGTTCCCGCCCGCACCGAGGAACAGATCCGCGCCACGGTGGCGACCGTGATCGTCGACCTTGCACCCGACCAGGGCGTCGACGTCACGCCGAGCACGAATCTGGTGAAGGATCTCGGCTATCACTCGCTGGCGCTGATGGAGGTGGCGTTCGCGATCGAGGACGAGTTCGACCTCGACCCGATCGACGAGGACACCGCCCGCAAGATCAGCACTGTCGGCGCGGTGCAGGACCTGGTGGTGCAACGCCTCAACGAACGCGACGGCAAGTAGCCGGCGCGGCGGACGGCGACGGGCGGGGGCCGGCGGCTCCCGCCC